>NZ_JBHZAV010000331.1:0-5720 GCF_042754445.1 Embleya sp. NPDC059213 | reverse complement strand
CCACTTTTTCTCTCCCCCGCCGGCGCTCCTCCGAGAAAAAGTGGCCCCTCGCTCGTGACTTCGTGTCCCTTCGCTTCGCTACGGGCCACGAAGTCAAAGTTCTGCGGCTCCGCCGCTCTCCGCGCTTCGCGCGTCGATCACGGGGCGGGCTGGGTCGGGGGCGCTGACGCGCCGGGGGTGCGGCGCGGGTGGGTGTGGTGCGTGGGTGGGGCGTGCATGGGGGTGGGGCGGGGCCGTCCCCCGACGGGTTGGGGTCGGGGGACGGGTGTCGCTGTTCCTTGGGGCGCCGGGGTCAGATCAGCGTCAGCGTCAGGGTGCCGGTGTAGGTGCCGGGGACGGTGATGCCGGGGACGCCGAGCTTGAGGGCGCCGCCGCATTCGAAGGAACCGGCGCTGGCGCCCGCGGCCGACGAGCACAGGGTGCGGGGCTGTCCGAGGCCGGTGCCGGGCTCGGCCTTGGCGCCCGGGGTGACCTGCGGTGCGGTGCCGCCGGTGGGCAGGGTGCCGGTGACGGACTTCGCGGTGGGGGTCCAGCCGAGGTTGTCGCCGACGATCCGGCCGCCGGTGGCGGTCAGGTCACTGGCCTGGCCGGTGAGCGTCCAGCCCGCGTTGGTGCCGCGGGCGTCGGAGACGGTGAGCGGGTTGAGCGCGCCGCCGGTGAAGGCGTCCTTGCCGTTGAGCGTGACGCCCGGGAGTGCGACGTCGGTGCCGCCGACGCCCAGGGTCAGCGGGCCGCCCTGCACGTCGGTGGTGATCACCTGGTAGCCGGTGCCGGGGCCCGGCGGGACGGTCACGGCCTTGAACGCGACCGGCAGGAAGGTGTCCTGGCTGCGGTCGGGCGAGCCGTGCGCGGCGAAGGTGACCACGTTGCACGTCGTGACCGAGCAGTCGGTGTCGACGCCGTTCGCGTTCTTGTACTTGGCCTTCATGTTGTCCAGCGTCAGCGTGAAGCTGCCGTCGGCGTTCAGCTTGGCCTGGCTCGGCGAGGACGGAGCGGTGCGCACCCACTTGGTCGCCTGGTACGGCGCCGGGTTGGTGTTCCAGTCGGCGCCCTTGGGGCCGAAGGCGACGTAGATGCCGTTGCCGCCGTCGCGGACCGGGTCGAAGCCGGTGCCGGTGACGGTGAAGGTCTGCCCGGCCGGGTCGGCTCCGCTGACCGGGGTCACCGCGAGCTTGGGCGCGGCCGGCGTGTTGTTCTTGAACGCGACCGGCGTGAAGGTGTCCTGGCTGCGGTCGGTCATGCTGGCGCCGTGCGCGGCGAAGGTGACGACCCGACACTCCTGCTTGAGGCAGTCCACCTCCTTGCCGTTCCCGTCGGTGTACTTCGCCTTGACGTCGAGCGTCGTGGTGAAGGCGCCGTCGGCGCTCATCTTGCTGCCCGCGACCCACGCCTGGGCGCTGTAGGCCCCCGCGTTGGTGTAGTAGTCGTCGATCTTGGGACCGAACAGGACGTAGACCCCGTTGCCGGAGTTGCGCACCTTGTCGAATCCCGTGCCGTTGACGGTGATCGTGGCGCCGTCCGGGTTGATGTCGACGTTGGGCGACACGCTCACGGACGGGGTTCCGGCGGCCTGCGCGGGCGAGGCCAGGCTCACGCCGGCCATCGCCAGCGCGGCGGTCGTGCCTATCGCACCGAAGCGGATCAAGCGGTTCGCGGGCTGGGGCCGCGCTCCGTTCGTCATCCTTGGCTCCTCCATCTGGCAGTGTGCACAGGGCGGCGCCCGGACCTATTAGCGGTAGGTCCGGGCGCCGTCCGATGCAGAGGAGGTAAGGCTAACCTAATTAATGGGATCGTAAAGAGCGGGTACGGCGCTCCGACAGCGGAGTACGTCACACCCGGACCGGCCCGAATACGGGCGGTATTCCCGTGCCTACGCCGTGATCCGGCGCCGATTCAGTCGCCACAACAGGTACGCGGACGCGGCGATCGCGGCTATCCGGACCATTGCCGGCAAAAGCTCGCCGAAGCGATCCCACGCCTCGTCCCGGGCCAGATCGGTGCCCAGGTGCCCGGTGGCGCGCAGCCACATGCCGATCGCGAACGCCAGCGCGGTGGCGCCGGGGACGTAGAAGGCGGCGAACCGCCGCTCCTTGAGCGACCACGCGCCCGCGGTGAAGACCACCAGGTAGCCGAGCAGCACCACCACGGTCGAGGCGACGATCGCACCGATCGCCATCATCGCGATCGCGAACACCTCGCGCACCTGCGTGCGCAGCGCGCCCGGACCGAACATGCCCAGGGCCGGCGTGGGTTCGGTCAGCGACTCCTCGTCGTCCCAGGTCGCCGACGAGTCCGAGAGCACACCGATCGGATACGCCGGCGCGTGCAGCGAGCCGTCGCCGTACACGTCCGGGCCGGGGCGCTCCGGCGTCCCGCCCTCCGGCGGGGTCCGCCACCACAGCGGCTCCTCGTCGGGATCCGCGAGCGGGACCGGCTTGGTCGCGGCGCCGCCGGCCGCGGTCTCGGCGAGCGTGGGCGGACCGGCCGCCGCCGGGGCCGCCTCGGGGGAGACCCGAGGCGCCGGCGGTGCGGCCGGCGGCGGCGCGGCCGGCTGCGGGCGGGACGGATCCGGGATGGCCGGAATCGGCGTCGCGTCCGCGCGAAAACCCATCTGCCGCGCCACCGTGGCGTAGCGCGAACCCCGCATCGACATCGCGCCCGCGCCGTCGTCGGCCCCGGCGGTGCGCAGATCGCCGAGCCGGTACAACTCGTGTCCGACCACGGCCTCGGGGCTGCCGAGCCGATCCAGCACGACCTGCACTGTGCCGGGGGTGTGTGCGTTCAGCCGCTCGCGCTCGCTGTTGATCTGGCTGCGCAACCGCTCCACCAGCCGGGCCCGGTCGGCGGGACGCAGTCTGCGCTGGGCGGCGTCGCCGACCTCGCCCAGGTACTGCAGAACCAGATGATCGCTCTCGAAGTTCACGCCCCCACCCCACCCCTGCCGAAGGATCGTCGCATCGGCACGACGCTTGCATCGGTAAAGCGACAACTCAGCGTAGGGGCGCGGGCGTAGCGGAGCGAGGGGTTGACCGAAATGGTGATCGCCCGGACCGCCCGAGCCGCCGCCGGCGGCCGATATTCGGCCGCCGCGAGGCACCGGGATCGCGGGACCGGTGATCATCGGCGGGCGGACCGTCTAACGTTGATGGGATGACCACGTCTGCGTCGCCCACCCGTGCCGAGGCCGATCGGCTCGCCGAGTCCGGCCCCCGGACGCTCGCCGAGGATCTGCGCGGACGCACCGACGCGGCCCTCGCCGCGTTGTTGCGGGCCCGGCCGGACCTGACCTCGCCGGTCCCGGTGGACCTGACCCAGCTCGCCACCCGGGCCACCACGCGGGCCTCGATCGCGCGCGCCCTGGAGCGGCTGGACAGGTTCACCCTCCAAGTGGTCGACGCCGCGGTGGTGCTGCCCGACGGCTTCGCGGCGGCCCGCCTGCACACCCTGGTCGGCGTGGACCCCGAGCTGCTCGCCGGGGCGGTGGCCAACCTGCGTGAGCAGGCCCTGCTGTGGGGCCCCGACGACGCGCTGCGGGTGGTGCGCACGGTGCGCGACCTGGTCGGCGCCAGTCCGGCCGGGCTCGGCCCGACCCTGGCCGGCGCGGCGGCCCCGACCGCGCCGTCCCGGCTCCAGGAGGTGCTCGCCGATCTCGGGCTGGGCTCCAGCCACGACGCGGTCTCCGCGATCGCGGCGATCACCGACCTGTTCACCGACCCGACCCGGCTGGACGCACTGCTCGCGCAGGCTCCCGAGGCGGCCCGCGAGGTGCTGGACAAGCTGGTCTGGGGGCCGGCCGCGGGCAGCGTGCGCGGCGCGGACCGGCCGGTGCGCGCCGACGCGGCGCGTACCCCGGTGGAGTGGCTGCTGGCCCGGGCACTGCTGGTCCCGGCGGGCCCGGACGCGGTGGTGTTGCCGCGCGAGGTCGCGCTGCACCTGCGCGGTGGCCGGGTGCACCGGACCCCGGAGCCCGCGCCGCCCGAGCTGCCCACGCGCGAGCACGATCCACAGGCTGTGGACAGCCTGGCGGCCGGCTCCGCGTTCACCGCCGTGCGTCGGGTCGAGGACCTGCTGGAGGCGTGGAGCACCGGCGGCCCGGCCGTGCTGCGGGCCGGCGGCCTGGGCATGCGCGAGTTCAAGCGCACCGCGGTGCAGTTGGACGCGCCCGAGGCCGAGGTCGCGCTGTGGCTGGAACTGGCCTACGCGATGGGCCTGGTCGCCGGCGACGGCGAACCGGACGAGCAGTGGCTGCCCACCCCCGCGTACGACACCTGGCGGCGCACCCCGGTGGGCACCCGCTGGGCCGCACTCGCCGGCACCTGGCTGGAGACCACCCGGGTGCCCTCGCTGGTCGGCTCGCGCGACGACAAGGACCGCCCGATCGGCGCGCTGGGCATGCAGGTGGACCGCACCGCCGCGCCCGAGGTGCGGCGCCGGATCCTGACCACGCTCGCCGCGCTGCCGCCGGGTTCGGCCACCGACGCCGACTCGCTGCTCGCGCATCTGACCTGGCATCAGCCGATCCGGGCCGCGCGGCTGCCCGAGGAGCTGTTCCGGGCGATGCTGGTCGAGGCCGAACTGCTCGGCATCACCGGGCGGGGCGCGCTGGCCGGATACGCCAGCACGCTGGCCGAGGGCCGGGTCTACGAGGCGGGCGACGCGCTGACCCCGCTGCTCCCGGAGCCGCTGGATTACGTCTTCCTCCAGGCCGACCTCACCGCCGTGGCCCCGGGCCCGCTGGTCCTGGACCTCGCGCACGAACTGCACCTGGCCGCCGAGGTGGAGTCCACCGGCGGCGCCACCGTGTACCGCTTCACCGAGACGTCGGTGCGCCGCGCGCTGGACGCCGGTCGTACCGCGGCCGATCTGCACCACCTGCTCGCCACCCACTCGCGGACCCCGGTGCCGCAACCGCTCGGCTACCTCGTGGACGACGTGGCCCGCCGACACGGCCGGATTCGGGTCGGCACGGCGGGGGCCTTCCTGCGCTGCGACGACGACGCGCTGCTGGGCGAACTGCTCGCCGACCGCCGGGCCGCGGGACTGCGGCTGCGCCGACTGGCCCCGACCGTGCTGGCCGCCGAGTCCGCCCCGGACCTGGTGCTGGAGAAGCTGCGCGGGATGGGCTTCGCGCCGGTCGCCGAGTCCGCCACCGGCGACCTGGTACTGACCCGCCCCGACACCAGACGCACCCCGCCGCGCTCGGCCCCGCCCCGGGTCGCCGGCGAGCCCCCGGCCCCCGGCGAGGCGCTCCTCGGCGCAGCCGTCACCGCGATCCGCGCAGGCGACGCCGCCGCCACCGGCCGCGCCGACGACGGCACGGACCGCGACGGCGAACCGATCGAACTCCCCCGCACCTCGGCCGCCGAGACCCTCCTGGCCCTCCAGGCAGCCCACGCCGACCGCCGAGCAGTCTGGATCGGCCACGTAACCCGCGAAGGCCGAGCCACCCAACACATCGTGGTCCCCCTCCGCCTGGAAGGCGGCTACGTAACCGCCCACGAACAAGGCACCGGCGAAATCCACACCTACCCCCTACACCGCATCACCGGCGTAGCCGAAACAACCTAGCCCCACCCCCAAGCCCCCACCCCAGGCGCGTCAGCGCCCCCGACTCGGGCTCACCCTGGTGATCGACGCGCGCAGCGCGGAGAGCGGCGGAGCCGCAAAACAAAGACTTCGTGGCCCGGAGCGAAGCGCAGGGACACGAAGTCACGAGCGAG
>NZ_JBHZAV010000330.1:0-5841 GCF_042754445.1 Embleya sp. NPDC059213 | reverse complement strand
CGACCCCGGCTCGGGTGTGGGGTCGGGTTTGCGACCGGGGTCCACCGGTTCGCTGCGTTCGCGACCTCGGCTCGGGTGTGGGGTCGGGTTTGCGACCGGGGTCCACCGGTTCGCTGCGTTCGCGACCTCGGCTCGGGTGTGGGGTCGGGCCCACGACCGGGGCCCACCGGCTCGCTCCGCTCACGACCCCGGCCCGGGTGTCGGCTCGGCCCACGACCGGGCCCACCCGCTCGCTCCGCTCACGACCTTGGGTCGGGTGTCGGGCCCGGCCCGTGACCACCCTGCCCACCCGCTCGCTGCGCTCGCGACCAGGTCGGGTGTCCGGCTCGGCATGCGATTGCCGCTCACCGACTCGCCGCGCTCTCGACCTCGGCTCGGGCGTCGGGCCCGGCCCACGACCAGGGTCCACCGTCTCGCTCCGCTCGCGACTCCGGCTCGGGTGTTGGGCCCGGCCTGTGACCACCCTTCCTACCCACTCGCTGCGCTCGCGACCTTGCCCGAGGCGTCGGGCCAGGCTTGCGTTTCGTGTCGGCGCGCCTGCTTTGCTCACGACTTCAGGTCGGGTGTCGGGCTTGGTTCGCGTGCCGGGCCTACCGAATCGCTGCGTGTGCGATTTCGCTCCCGGTGTTGGGCTCGGCATGCGATTTGCCGCTTACCGACTCGCTCCGCTCGCGACCTTGCCTGGGTGTCGGGCTTGCCATGCGACCGGGCCCGCCGGCTCGCTCCGCTCGCGACTCCGGCTCGGGTGTCGGGCTCGGCCCGCGACCGCTGCCCACCGACTCGCTGCGCTCGCGACCTCGCCCGAGGTGTCGGGCCAGGCTTGCGTTTCGTGTCAGCCCACTGGCTCCGTTCGCGGTTTCGGGTCGGGTGTCGGGCTCGGCCCGCGACCGCCGCCCACCGGCTCGCTGTGCTCGCGACCTCGCCCCAGGCGTCGAGGCCGGCCGCGACCGCCGCCCACCGACTCGCTGCGCTTGCGATCTCGCGCCCGGTATTGGGCTCGGCTTGCATTTCGGGCTGACGGGCTCGCTCCCTTCGCGATTTCGGCTCGGGTGTCGGGGCCCAGCCCGTGACCGCCGTCCACCCGCGCTCCGCTCGCGACCTCGCCCGAGGCGCCGGGCTCGCCAGGCGATCGAGGTCCACCGGCTCGCTGCGCTCGCGGTTTCGGGTCGGGTGTCGGGGCACAGCCCGCGACCGCCGCCCACCGACTCGCTGCGCTCGGACCTCGCCCGAGGTGTCGGGCCAGGCTTGCGTTTCGTGTCAGCCCACCGGCTCGCTGCGCTCGCGGTTTCGGGTCGGCTGTCGGGCTCGGCCCACGACCGCCGCCACCGGCTCGCTTCGCTCACGACCTCGCCCCAGGCGTCGAGCCCGGCCCGCGACCACCGTCCACCCACTGGCTCCGCTTGCGATCTCGCTCCCGGTGTCGGGCTTGGCTTGCATTTCCGCTGACCGGCTCGCTTCGCTCACGATTTCAGGTCTGGTGTCGGACCCAGCCCACGACCACCGCCCACCCGATCCCCTCGCGCGCCCCCGCCCCCAACGCCACCCTCACCCCGCCGGCAGTCTCACCTCGAAGCGGCAGCCCATTCCCGTGTTCGCCACGCCCACCTGTCCCGCGTGGGCTTCGACGATGCCTCGGACGATGGCCAGGCCCAAGCCCGCGCCGCCGCCGGGGGCCGGGGTGCGGGCGTGGGTGCCGCGCCAGCCGGTGTCGAAGACTCGGGGGAGGTCCTCCTCGGGGATGCCGCCGCATGCGTCGGTGATCGAGACCACGACCTCGTTCTCGGCGGTGCGTACGCCGACCGCGACCGTGCCGTCCGAGGGGGTGTGCCGGATCGCGTTGACCAGGAGATTCGTGAACGCCCGGGACATCTCGCGGCCGTCCACCCGGACCGGTACCGCGGCGATGTCCTCGCCCGCCACCCGAACCGAGCAGGACCGGGCCAACTCCTCCGTACCCGCCATCGCGTCCGCCACCAGGTCGTAGAGCGAGACCCGCGCCAGGGTCAGCTTCAGCGCGCCCGCCTGGATCCGGGACAACTCGAACAGGTCGTCCACCATCCCGCTGAGCCGATCCACCTCGGTCCTGATCCGTCGGTGGTAGCGCGCCGGATCCTCCGGCAGCCCGTCCTCCAGCGCCTCGGCCATCGCACGCAGACCCGCGAGCGGGGTGCGCAGGTCGTGCGAGATCCACGCGATCAGCTCGCGCCGGGCGTGCTCGACTGCCCGCTCGCGCTCCCTGGATTCGCTGAGCTGCACTCCGGCACGCTCCAACTCCCGTCCCAATTCCGCGAGTTCGGCCACGGCCGAGATCCGGTGCGGCGGTCCGGACGGGCCGCCGCCGAGTGCCCGCGCGGTGCCCCGCAGCGCCCGCACGTCGGCCACCACCGGGCGGCCGAGCAACATCGCCACGCCGATCGCGAGCACCGCCGAGACCGCGCAGACCACCATCACCACGGTCAGGTCGTGCGAGGAGAGCAACATCGCCTGGGAGACCCCGACCGTACCCGCGGCCATGCCGGCTATCGTGACCATCGACATCGCGGCCAGTGCGACCGAGAGCGAGCGATTGCGCAGCGCGCGCAAACCGAGCAGGCCCAGCAGGGTGACCCCGAGCCCGCTGCCCGCCGCGATCAGGCAGATCAGTGCGAAATCCTTCACGGGCACGCGGACTCGACCTCCAGTCGGTACCCCACGCCCCACACGGTGACCAGGAGTCGGGGAGCGGCCGGGTCGTCCTCGATCTTCTCCCGCAGCCGACGCACATGCACGGTCACCGTCGACTGGTCGCCGAATTCCCAGCCCCAGACCCGGCGCATCAACTCGTCCCGGGAAAAGGCCCGGCCCGGACTGCCGAGAAAGAAGCACAACAGGTCGAACTCGCGTGCGGTGAGCGAGAGTTCGCGACCGGCACGAAGCACCCGGTGGGCGGCGACGTCCACCTCGATGTCCGCGTGCCGCAACACCGACGGCAGTACGGGCGCCGCCGCAGCCGGGGCCGCGACCCGGCGCAGCACGGACTGCACGCGCAGCACGAGCTCACGCGGACTGAACGGCTTGGTGACGTAGTCGTCCGCGCCGACCTCCAGGCCGAGCACCCGGTCGCCCTCGTCGCCCAGTGCGGTCAGCATGACCACCGGCACCGGACCGCGCTCGCGCAGCCGCCGGCAGACGTCCAGCCCGTCCATGCCCGGCAACATCAGGTCGAGCACCACCAGGTCCGGCATTTCGGCGAACGCCAGATCGAGCGCGGCGGGCCCGTCGGCGGCGTGCGCCGTGCGGAACCCCGCGCGTTCGAGATAGCCGACGACGACCTCGGCCACGGTCGGATCGTCGTCGACGACGAGCACCTTCATGCCGGCGAGTGTAGGTGCGCGAAGGGGGACGATTCCGGCGGGCGGTCGATCCGTAAGAGGGCCGTAACCCACATGGCCGTATCGCCGCGACGTCAGCACTCCGTAAGCACGTCATGCCTGGGTATGCGGCTGGTGCGTATCTAGCGTGAGCCGCATGGAAGCCTCTTCAGCGCATCCCGCCACGCCTCCCGTCGAGCATCCCGGCACGACCTTCGAGACGTCTTCCGGCACGACCTTCGAGACGTCTTCCGGAACGACCTCCGACACGTCTTCCGGAACACCTTCCGGAACGCCTGCCGAGATGCCGTCCGAAACGCCCCCCGCCGTGCCCCGCGTGGACGTCGTGTTGCCGTGCCTCGACGAGGCCGACGCGCTCCCGTGGGTGCTGGCCCGGATGCCCGCCGGATATCGCCCGATCGTCGTGGACAACGGCTCGCGCGACGGCTCGGCCGAACTGGCCCGCTCGTTCGGCGCCCACGTGGTGGTCGAGGAGCGGCGCGGGTTCGGCGCGGCCTGCCACGCGGGGCTGCTCGCGGCGACCGCGCCGGTCGTGTGCTTCTGCGACTGCGACGCGTCGCTCGACCCCGGCCAACTGCCCGAGGTCGCCGACCCCGTGCTCGCCGGCGCCGCGGATCTGGTGCTCGGCCGCCGCCGCCCCCAGACCCTGGGTTCCTGGCCGCCGCACGCGCGCCTGGCCAACGCCGTCCTGGCTCGGCGGTTGCGCGGGCGCACGGGCGCTCGGCTGCGCGACCTCGGGCCGATGCGGGCCGCCCGGCGCGTCGACCTGCTCGCCTTGGAGGTCGTGGATCGCCGCTCCGGCTATCCGTTGGAGACCGTGGTCCGCGCCGCCGACGCCGGCTGGCGGATCGCCGAGGTGGACGTGCGCTATCTGCCGCGCTCCGGCCGCTCGAAGGTCACCGGTACGGTCCGGGGCACGGTCACCGCGGTTCGGGACATGAGCGCCGTGCTCGCCCGCGCGGGGCGGCCCGCATGAGCACCCTCGTGGTGATCGCCAAGGCGCCGCTGCCCGGTCGGGTCAAGACCCGGCTGACCCCGCCGCTGACCCCGGACCAGGCCGCGACCGTGGCCGAGGCCGCGCTCACCGACACGCTCGCGGCCGTACTGGCGACGCCCGCCCGCCGTCGCGTACTGGTGCTCGCCGGCGAGCCCGGACCGTGGCTGCCCGCCGGCTTCGACGTGGTGCCCCAGGGGCTCGGCGGCCTGGATCTGCGCTTGGCCGCCGCGTTCGCCGGTTGTACCGGGCCGACCCTGTTGGTCGGCATGGACACCCCGCAGATCACTCCCGAACTGCTGACCGTGGACTGGTCGGCCGCCGACGCGTGGTTCGGCCCGGCGACCGACGGCGGATTCTGGGCGATCGGGCTGCGCGAGCCGGACCCGTCGGTGTTTCCCGGCGTGCCGATGTCGGTGCCGAGGACCGGCGCGATCCAGCGCGCGCGGCTGCTCGCCGCCGGGCTGACCGTCCGCGACCTGCCCACCCTGACCGACATCGACACGGTCGCCGACCTGGCCGCCGTCACCCGTGACATCCCCGACTCGCACTGCGCCGGCGTGGCCCGCGCGTTGCTCGGCGGGGAGGTGTACGCATGACCCTGGTGCGCGAACCCGATCGCACGGCCGACCTCCCGGCGGCCACGCGGGCCGGTACGACGGCCGACGGGCCGGCGGGCGCCGGGACCGACCCGTACGCGGTCGCCCTGCGCGAAGGCGGAGCGCTCTACGTACGCCGCCACGGCCACCGTCGACAACGCCTGGAACTGGCCCGCTGGTGCGCCGACCCGGACACCGCCGACGACACCATGCTCGCCCGATGCACCGGTCCCACCCTGGACGTCGGCTGCGGCCCGGGTCGACTGGCCGCGGCCCTGAGTCGCCGAGGAGTGACCGCGCTCGGCATCGACCCGGTGCCGGCCGCCGTCGCGCGGGCCCTGGCCGCCGGCGCCACCGCGCTGTGCCGGTCGGTGTTCGAGCCGCTGCCGGGCGAGGGTCGCTGGGCGGCGGCGCTCCTCGCCGACGGCAACATCGGCATCGGCGGCGACCCCGGCCGGCTGCTCGACCGCATGCACGGCCTGCTCGCCCCAGGCGGCCTGCTCGTGGTGGAGACCGACGCCCAGGACGTACACGAACGTTTCGCCGCCCGCGTCGAGGACGACCACGGCTGCCACGGCGGCGCGTTCCGCTGGGCCCGCATCGGCACCCCGGCCCTACGCGTCCTGGCCCGCGCCCACCACTTCACCATGACCGAAACCTGGACCCACCCCAACCGAGCCTTCGCCGCCCTCCGCCGACCCTGAACCACCAACACCCACCCCGGAGCGCCACCCCCGCGCTCCGCGCCCGCCTCGGGGTGCCACTTCCGAGCCCCACGGTCGCCGCGCTCCGCGCCCGCCTCGGGGTGCCACTTCCGAGCCCCACGGTCGCCGCGCTCCGCGCCCGCCTCGGGGTGCCACTTCCGAGCCCCACGGTC
>NZ_JBHZAV010000329.1:0-5908 GCF_042754445.1 Embleya sp. NPDC059213 | reverse complement strand
GGTGAGCATGTGTCTGTCCTTGCCTCGGGTGCGGTCGGTGCCTCGGTGCGGCCCGTCGAGATCGACTCTAGGCAGGCTTCCGGTCACTTTCCGGCCGGAAGTCGAGGCAGGATGTCGGCATGGCGAACACCAGCTCACGCACGCTCGGACTGCTCTCCCTGTTGCAGACCCACCGGCACTGGGCCGGCCCGGAGCTGGCCGAGCGGCTCGGGGTGTCCGAGCGCACGCTGCGCCGCGACGTCGAGCGGCTGCGCGAGCTCGGCTATCCGGTCGGCGCGACCCGGGGCACCGACGGCGGCTACCAACTCGCGCCCGGCGCCGTCCTGCCGCCGCTGTTGCTCGACGACGAGGAGGCGGTGGCCCTCGCGGTGGGCGTCGGCGACGCGGCGCAGAGCGGGGTCGCCGGGATGGAGGAGGCGTCGCTGCGCGCCCTCACCAAGGTGGTGCGGGTGCTGCCGCCCCGGCTGCGGGCCAGGGTGGACGCGCTGCGCGCGGTGACCCGTTTTGCCGGCGGGTCCGGGCCGGTCGTCGCGTCGGGGGTGCTCACCGCGGTCGCCCAGGCGTGCCGGGACGAGGAGCGGCTGCGGTTCGGCTACACCGCCAGGGGCTCCGCGCCCACCGACCGCGAGGTCGAGCCGCACCGCGTCGTCGCGCTCGGCGGACGCTGGTACCTGGTGGCCTATGACCTGGGCCGGCACGACTGGCGCAGTTTCCGCCTCGACCGGCTCACCGGGCCGACCGCGACCGGCACCCGCTTTCGGCCGCGGCTGCTCCCGAGCGAGGACGCCGTGGCCTTCGTCCGGGCGGCGAGCGGGACCCCGGCTCCGTACACGGTCGAGGTCCTCGTACACGCACCCGCCGCGCGAGTGCGGCAGGCGGTCGGGCGCTGGGGCACGATCGAACCACTCGGCCGGGACGGTTGCCGGCTCACCATGACGTCGACCTCCCTGGACTGGCCGACCCAGGCACTGGGCAACGTGGGGGCCGAGTTCGAGATCCTGGGACCGCCGGAGTTCGCCGCGCACGTTCGGGAGTGGGGCGCCCGCTTCCTCCGCGGCACCGACACACGCGCGTGACCTTCGCCGTGCACAGCGGGTGGTGCGCGGCCACCACGATGATCGGCCGCGTTCGGTGCCGGTCCGGGACCGCATCCCTTGCGGCGACGGTCGTCCGCCGGCGCCCGAGGGCCGCCGCCGATCGTGCGGCAGGGCCGCGTTGCCCGAGGCAATCGGGTCCTTCGGCCCGGGCGCGGGGGCGTGAACCGCGATGTCCTGGGAACGGTATCGACGCATCATCCACCGGGAGGCGGCCGTCGTGTTCCCCCTCGCACCACCCCGAAGCACCCCTGCATCCGCGTGTCGGCGCCCGATCGGGGACGGCGCGCGGTCGCCGCGGTCGCGCCGGCGCGGTCGCGGGTCGGCTGCGGGCCCCGGGCTCGCCGCCGACCGCGAGCGGCTGCGCGCGTGGCGGGAGACGGTGGTTCGCGATGCGCACTGAGGCCGCGCGTGCGGAGGGCGTCGACCACCCCGGACGCGTCCTGGTCGTCAACGCGGGCTCCTCCAGCCTGAAGTTGTCGGTCGTCGAGCCGGACGACACGATCGCCCGCACCGCGAACCTGACCTGCGCCGAGGCCATTCCGCCCGAGGCGATCGCCGAATTCCTGCGCGAGGCGGGCACCGTCGACGCCGTGGGACATCGGATCGTGCACGGCGGCGCCGACTTCACCGGGCCCGCCCGCCTGGATCCGCGGGTATACGCGCGGGTCGTCGCACTGCGTCCGCTCGCGCCGCTGCACCAGGGCCGGGCGATCGCGGGCATCGACACGGTCCACGAACTGCGCCCCGACCTGCCCGCGGTCGCCTGCTTCGACACCGCCTTCCATCACACCCTCCCGGCCGAGGCGAGCACGTACGCCCTCCCCGAGGCGTGGCGGGCCGGATGGGGGCTGCGCCGCCACGGCTTCCACGGCCTGTCGCACGCCTATGCCTCGACCCGGGCATGCGAACTGACCGGCCTGCCGGCGTCGTCGGCCCGCGTGGTGAGCTGCCACCTCGGCGCGGGTGCCTCGTTGGCCGCGATCCGGGGCGGGATCAGTGTCGACACCACGATGGGCTTCACCCCGACCGAGGGCCTGGTGATGGCCACCCGCGCCGGCGACCTGGACCCGGGCATGCTCGTTCGGTTGCTTCGTACCGGCGTCGAACTCGCGGAGTTGGAACGGGTGTTGGAGCACGAGGCCGGGTTGAGCGCGCTGGCCGGACACGGCGGCGACATGCGCGCGATCCGGGCCGACGCCGAGGCGGGCGATGCGCGCGCCCGGCTGGCGCGCGGCATCTACGCGTACCGGGTGCGGACCAGGATCGCCGCGATGGCCGCGGCGATGGGCGGCCTGGACGTCCTGGCCTTCACCGGGGGAGTCGGGGAACACGACGACACGCTGCGCGCGGACATGGTCGCCGAGTTGGCGTTCCTCGGGGTGCGCCTGGACCCCCGGGCCAACGCCCGCGCGCGGGCCGACGCCGAGATCGGCCGAGCGGGCGCGCCGGTGCGCACCGTGGTCGTCACCGCCGGCGAGGACATCCGGATCGCACGCGAGACCCGCGCGACGCTGGGCTGAACCGCGATTCGCCACGACGTGCGCCACCCGGAGTGGGCCGGCGCGCGGGCGTGCGTGGGGGGTGCCCGTCCGGTCACAACGAGCCATCTTCCGAGGGGCGTTCGGCCCTGTCCGGATCCGCGGCGGAGCGGCCAGGCTGGGACGTGACCCAGGGGAGGGATCATGCACCGACGGGGACTGAAGATCGTGATCACCGAGTCGCAGCCGGACGGTTGCCGGCAGGTCGCGGGGCACCTGACCGAGGCCGGACACACCGTGCTGCGCTGCCACGGGCAACCGGGGACGGAGCGGACGGAACCCTGCGTGGCCTGGGCGGCCGGGGGCGGCTGTCCGCTGCTCGCCCAGGACGTCGACGTCGTCGTGGACGTGCGCGCCGACGAGGGGCCGCGGACCGCGCGCGAACAGGGCGCGATGTGCGCCCTCGTAGCAGGTGTGCCGCTGGTGGTCTGCGGACCCGTCGGCGCCCGCGACGGCATGCTCGCCCGGGCGGACGTGCTGTGCCACCACGACGACATCGAGGCGGCCTGCCGCACGGCGTTCTCCCCGGTGGGCCCCACCGCCCATCGGGTGGTCGCCCGTGCCGTGTCGCTCGCGCTCGCCGGAGTGAGCACCCCCGCCGACGTGCACGTGCGCCTGACGGCGCGGGAGAGCACGGTCTTCGCGGACATCACGGTCGGCGCGTCCCCCACGGCCACCGCGATTCGCCGCGTGCGTGCCGCCGTTCGACTCGCGCTGGCCCCCTTCACACCGTCGTGGCCGTATACCCCGGTGACGCTGTACCACCGGGAGCGGCCGGCCGATCGTCCGTGACGGCGCGATGTCATCCGGGCAACTCGCCGGGTGACGGGGGCACTTCGCCTGCGACGGGTTCAGCGCTCCGGTCCGAATCTCACCGCCGAGCGTGAGGAACGCCGACGGCGGTACCCGGCTTGTCTCCGGGCGGGGAGTTCGTACCTTGCGCGGATGACCGCTCGCCGTGGGCGCGTTGTTGTCGGCCTCGGTAGACGGGGCCTGGTCGGTTGGCGAGGCGCCGGCGTGCCGACGCCGGCGGGGGTCTCCCTGCCGGATCGTCGTGCTTTGGTACGACGGGCCGGTTTGTCTGGTAGTCCTGGGAAGTGGGCGCCGGATACGGCTCGTTGGGCTGGTCGTGACAGGGGTGGGACGGGGCTCGGGGATTGAGGATCACGGTAGTGGTGGTGATCGTGTCGACGCAGTCGTTGTGACCGGAGAAGGCGAGGAAGCCACCGTGCGATGGCGCCGACGCGAGCGCGGATCCGATGCCCCGGCGGTCGTGGAGGAGGTGGTGGTTGCCGACAGCGGCGATGCTCGTGCCGGCGACGGTGGGACGGCGGTGTCCGGCCATCGTGGACCACCGTCCTCGTTACCGGCGGGCGCGGGGACGGTGCACGTCGAGAGGTCCGGGCCCGCGACCGCGTCGGCGCCCCACGCGGTGGCCATCAGCGGCAACGTCCACGTCGCCCGGTTGAACGTCCGAGCCGCGCCCGTCCCGGTGCCGGTGGAGTGGCCGCTCCTGCCCGATCCCGTGCCGGCGTTGGCCTCGGCGTTCCAGGACCGTACCGGGTTGCGGGAGCGGATCGATCGGGCCCGGGCCGATCACGCGACGGTGGTGCTGTCCGGGGGTGGCGGGATGGGCAAGTCGCAGCTCGCCGCCGCCTACGCCCACCAGGCTCGCGCGGAGGGCGTGGACCTGGTCCTGTGGGTCAACGCCGCCGAAACCGAGCAGGTGATCACCACCTACGCCCGTGCCGCACGGTTGGTCGCCGCCCCGGGCGCGGCCGGGCAGGATCCTCAGGACGACGCGCGGGCGTTCGTGAACTGGCTGGCGACGACGCCGCGTTCGTGGTTGGTGGTCCTCGACGACATCACCGACCCGCGATCGCTGGAATCGTGGTGGCCACCGTCGCCGCCGTCCGGTCGCGGGACGGTCCTGGACACCACCCGCCGCCGCGACGCCCTGCTCTCGGGCGGCGGCCGTGCCGTGATCGACGTCGACACCTACACCGAGGCGGAGGCGGAGACGTATCTGCGCGAGCGCCTCACCCACGCCGCATGCGCCCGTCTCCTCGACGACGATGTCCTGCGACTGGCGCGGGAGTTGGGCCTGCTGCCCCTGGCCCTGGCGCACGCCGCCGCGTACATGATCAACGAGGATGTGACCTGCGCGCGGTACCTGCGCCTGTTCACCGCCGGCACCGCCCGTCTGGACAAGCTGTTGCCTGTGGACGCGGACACCGAACGCTACGGGCGACCGGTGGCCACCGCGCTCCTGCTGTCCCTGGACGCGGCCCAACGCGCCGAACCCGCCGGACTCGCGGCCCCCGCCCTCACCTTGGCGGCCTTCCTCGACCCCGCCGGACACCCCCGCGAACTCTGGACCCACCCCGGCGTCGCCACCCACCTCGGCATCCACCGCACCCCCGAGACCCCGGTCGACGCCGACGACGCCCACGCCGTGCTTCGGCTGCTGCACCGCTACGCCCTGATCACCGACGATTCCCGCAACGGCCCCCGCGCCGTCCGCATCCACGCCCTCACCGCCCGCGCCGCCCGCGAGGTGACCCCAGACACCGAACTCCCCACCGCCGCCCACGCGGCCGCCGACGCCCTGCTCGACCTGTGGCCCACCCACGACCACGGCGACGCGGATCTCGCGGCCGTCCTGCGGGCCAACACCGACACCCTCGCCGCACATGCCGGCGACCACCTGTGGCACCCCGACGGCCACCCGATCCTGTACCGGGCCGGACGAAGCCTCCTCGACGCGGGCCTCCACAACGTCTCGATCCCCCACTGGCAACGGATGAGCGCCGACGCCGATCGACTGCTCGGCGCGGAACATCCCGACACGCTGATGGCCCGAGGTCAACTGGCGATCTCGTTCTGGCAGGCGGGGCGGACGGACGAGGCGATTGCCTTGGAGGAGCGGGTGCTGGCCGCCCGCGAGCGGCTGCTGGGCGCGGAACACCCCAACACGCTGATGGTGCGAGCAAACCTGGCCTCCTCGTACTTGCAGGCCGGGCGGATCGGCGAGGCGATCGCCCTGGACGAGCGGGTGCTGGCCGATCGCGAGCGGCTGCTGGGTGCGCAGCACCCCGACACCCTGATGACGCGGGCGAACCTGGCCTCCTCGTACCGGCAGGCGGGGCGGATCGGCGAGGCGATCGCCTTGGAGGAGCGGGTGCTGGCCGATCGCGAGCGGCTGCTGGGTGCGCAGCACCCCGACACCCTGATGACGCGGGCGAACCTGGCCTCCTCGTACTGGCACGCGGG
>NZ_JBHZAV010000328.1:0-5991 GCF_042754445.1 Embleya sp. NPDC059213 | reverse complement strand
GGTCGCCAGTGGGCTCAACCACTACAACCTCACGCCCGCCGACTTCGCCGCGCTGGGCATCACCAACCAGCGCGAGACCACGGTGGTGTGGAATCGGCACACCGGCCGGCCGTACTACAACGCGATCGTCTGGCAGGACACCCGTACCGACCGGATCGCCCGCGCGTTGGACCGGGATCATCGGGGCGAGGTGATCCGGGCCAGGGCGGGTCTGCCGCCGTCGACGTACTTCGCGGCGGGCAAGGTGCAGTGGATCCTGGAGAACGTCGACGGGGCGCGCCGGGACGCCGAGCGCGGCGACGCGATCTTCGGCACCATCGACACCTGGTTGTTGTGGAATCTGACCGGTGGGGTGCGCGGTGGTGTGCATGTCACCGACGTCACCAACGCCTCGCGCACGATGCTGATGGACCTTCGCACGCTGGACTGGGACGACGAGTTGTTGTCGTTCTTCGACATCCCGCGCGAGATGTTGCCGACGATCCGCCCGTCGAGTTGTCCGGACGGCTACGGTCGATCGCCCGACGAGAGTCCGCTGGTGGGTATCCCGCTGACCGGCACGCTGGGAGACCAGCACGCGGCCACGGTGGGCCAGGTGTGCTTCGCCGAGGGCGAGGCGAAGAACACCTACGGCACCGGCAACTTCATGCTCCTCAACACCGGCAATCGCATCGTGCGCTCCGAGCACGGTCTGCTCACCACGGTCGCCTACCACTTCGAGGGCCAGGACCCGGTGTACGCGCTGGAGGGGTCGATCGCGGTGACCGGGTCGGCGGTGCAGTGGCTGCGCGACCAGTTGCACATCATCAAGACGGCTCCGGACAGCGAGACGCTGGCCCGGCAGGTCGAGGACACCGCCGGGGTGTACTTCGTGCCGGCCTTCTCCGGCCTGTTCGCGCCGTATTGGCGCAGCGACGCGCGCGGCGCGATCGTCGGGCTCGCCCGCTATCACCACGTGGGCCACATCGCCCGGGCCACGCTGGAGGCGATCTGCTACCAGAGCCGGGACGTGGTGGACGCGATGGCCAAGGACTCCGGTGTGCAACTGAGCGTGTTGAAGGTGGACGGCGGGGTCACCGACAACAGCCTGTGCATGCAGATCCAGGCCGATGTGCTGGGTGTTCCGGTGATCCGGCCGACGGTCCCCGAGACCACCGCGCTGGGCGCGGCGTACGCCGCCGGTCTCGCGGTCGGTTTCTGGCGGGACACCGACGAGTTGCGGGCCAATTGGAATCAGGACGCCCGCTGGGAGCCGGAATGGGATCGCGAGCGCCGGGAGAGCGGCTACGCCGACTGGAAGCGGGCGGTGCACCGCACGTTGGACTGGGTGCCCAACGGGTGACCCGGTCGGGCCGGGAACGGCTCGTGCCCGCCCCCGGCCCGGGGGTCAGGCCACGCGGGCGCCGCCGGCGGGCTGCCCGGTCGGGGTGATGCCCAGGTTCTCGCGCAGGGTGGCGCCGGTGTAGTCGGTGCGCAGCGAGCCGCGCTCCTGGAGCAGTGGGACGACCTTGTCGACGAATTCGTCCAGGCCGGTGGGGGTCAGGTGGGAGCCCACGATGAAGCCGTCCGAGCCGTCCTGCTGGACGAACGTGTCGATGCGTTCGGCCACCTGCTCGGGGGTTCCGACGAACTCGGTGCGGCCGAACACGTGGATGGCCAGGTCGCGCAGCGAGAACGCGTTGGCCTCGGCCAACGCGCGCCACTCGGCGACCCGGCGGTGCGCGTCCTCGCCGATCCGGGCCCGCCCCTGGACCAGCGGCGGCCCGTCGGGATCGGGGTCCACGTCGGGCAGCGGGCCGTCCGGGTCGTAGCCGGACAGGTCGCGGTTCCAGACCGTCTCCAGCAGGATCTGCGCGGTGCGTCCGCCGATTTGGCGCCGGGTGATGTCGCGGTGTCGCTCGGCCGCGTCGGCCTCGCTGGTACCGAGCACGAAGGACGCGTGCGGCAGCAGCTTGACCGAACCGGGGGGCCTGCCCTGGCGGCCGGCGCGGGCCTGGATGTCCCGGTAGAACGCCTGTGCCTCGTCGAGGTGGTGGTAGGGCGAGAAGATCGCGTCGGCACCGCCGGCGGCGAAGTCGCGGCCCTGTGGCGATACGCCGGCCTGCAGGATCACCGGCCGGCCCTGCGGGCTGCGTGGGGTGTCGAATCGCCCCGAGATGTCGAACTGCTCGCCGGTGAACGCGAATTCACCGGCCTTGGCGTCGCGCAGGAAGATCCCGGTGTCCCGGTCGGCGGCCACCGCGTCCGCCGCCCAGGAGTCCCACAGTTCGCGGGCGGCGGCCAGGAACTCGCCGGCCCGGGTGTAGCGGTCCTTGCGGTCCAGGAAGCCGCCCCGGCGGAAGTTCGCGCCGGTGAACGCGTCGAAGGAGGTGACCACGTTCCAGCCCGCCCGACCGCCGGACAGGTGGTCCAGGGTGCTCAACTGGCGGGCCAGTTCGTAGGGTTCGTTGAAGGTCGCGTTGACCGTGCCGATCAGGCCCAGGTGTTCGGTGACGGCGGCCAGCGCGCTGAGCACGGGCAGTGTGTCCGGGCGTCCGACCACGTCCTGATCGAAGATCAGGCCCAGGCGTTCGCGCAGGGCCAGGCCCTCCGCGAGGAAGAAGAAGTCGAATCGGCCGCGTTCGGCGGTGCGGGCGACGTGTTCGAAGGTGCTGAAGTCGATCTGGCTGCCGGCCGCGGGATCGGACCACACGGTGTGATGGTTCACGCCTCCCACGTAGGCGCCGAGAATGATCTGCTTGCGCGATGTGCTCATCGGGATGGGTCCCTTCGGACGGTGGCCGGGACGACGGTGGGGTGGGCGGTGGCGGGGCGGGTCACGAGGCCGCCGCCGCAGGCGTGGCGTAGCGGCTGTCCGGGCGCGGCAGGCCGAGTCGGGTGCGCAGCGAACCGGCCGGGTAGCCGGTGCGGAAGGCGCCTCGGCGTTGCAGTTCGGGGACCAGTTCGCGGGTGATGGCGTGCAGGTCGTGCGGCACCGCGGCCGGGCGCAGCCGGAATCCGGTCAGTCCGGCGCGTTGCCAGTCCTGGAGGGTGTCCGCGAGGTCGGCGGCGGTGCCGGTGAACACGAGTGCGTCAGCGGCGTATTCGGCGCCGTCGAGTTCGTCCAGTCGGGCCTTGCGGTCCCGGGCCGCGGCGGTGCTCTCGGCAAGCAGCACGACCAGGTCGCCGAAGACGTGCACCGTCTCCGATTCCCGTCCTGCGGCGAGCTGTTCGGCGCGGATCTCGGTGACGATGGCGCGTGCGTCGTCGTGGTCGCGCGGTGTCACGTACACCACGTCCGCGGTGCGCGCGCCGAGCCGGTACGGCACCGTGGCGTGGGCCAGTACGGTGACCAGCGGTTGGCCCTGTGGCGGGCGCGGCACGATCGAGGGGCCGCGGACCTTGAACCCGGGCCCGACGAAGTCGATGTAGTGCAGCTTGTCCCGGTCGATGAACCGGTCGGTGGCGGCGTCGCGGATCTCCGCGCCGTCCTCCCAACTGTCCCACAGCCGGCGCACCACCTCGACGAAGTCCTGTGCCTCGGCGAAGCTTTCCCCGACCGCGGCCACCACGTCCGGCCGGTCCAGGTCCTCGACGGTGAACGGCACCTGCTCGCGCCGGCCGAAGTGTGCGTTCTCGACCGGCCGCGACACCCGGGCGCGCCAGCCGGCGCGGCCGAGGCTGATGTGGTCGAGCGTGGCGATGGCCTTGGAGACGTGGAACGGCTCGGTGTGGGTGACGGTGGCGGTCGGGATCAGGCCGATGTGTCGGGTCAGCGGTGCGACCCGCGAGGCGATCAGCACCGCGTCCAGGCGGCCGCGGACCTGGTCGGTGCGGGTGTCGTCGGCGTCGAATCGGGAGGATTGCAGCGCGAGTGCGTCCTCGATGGTGACGAAGTCGAGCAGGCCCGCCCCCGCCTCGGCGACCAGGTCGCTCCAGTAGCGGGCGGTGAACAACTCGCCCGGGCGGGCCTCGGGTTCGCGCCAGGCGGCGGGATGCCAACCGGCGCCGTCCAGGGCGACGGCCAGGTGCAGCGGGCCGGGAGTGTGCGGGGTGGTCATGGGTGGTCTCGCTTTCCGGTTCGGTGGGCGCGGGTGATCGCGGCCGGACGTCACGGCACGACCCGGCCCGCGGACGGTGGTCCGTCGGCGGGTTCGAGGCGGCGGTGGGCCCGGGGCGGGTGTCGGTCACGGTGATCGGCGCGCGTTGTCGGTGGACGGGCACGCCTCGGACGGCGAACTCGGGCCGCTTTGCGCCGGGTTCACCCGGGGCGACGGAATCGGCGCGTGTTCGAACGCCGGGCGCGGCCCGCCGGTGGACCCGGCACACGACGCGCGACGGCGGGCGCGCGGCTAGCGCGGATTACGCCCGGGACGGTGTCGGTGGGTCAGTGACAGAGCGAGCCGGCGGAGCGGCGCAGATCGATGAACAGGCGCCGGGTCAGTCGGGTGCGGGGTGAACTCTCGCGGTGATCAAGGGAGTTCACCCGGTGGGTGGCCGGGGTCGGCACGGCGGACGTGGCGGCACGGTGTTGCGCCGCGTTCACCCACCCGCTCATGACATCGTCCCCTTGCCCCTGGGCCCGTCGAGGCGGGCCCCGCGTTGCCACGCGAAAGACGCGCGACCGTGTCCTCACCCGGGGCACCCCGTCGCGAAGGAGGGTTGCCGACCAACAAGCCGGGGCTGAACGTTGGCACTCGTGACACGTACTGCGGCGACGACCGATCCCGGCCGTCATCGCGACGCTAACGCAGCCTGCGGGTCTTGTCCATCGACCTTGTGCGCGGTAACAACCGGTCGGAGCAGGCGTCTTGCCGCCGCCGGGGCCGACGCCCCGAAGGGGCGGGGCCGACCGGCCGGCGTCGACGCGTCGCACTCCGGACACCCTTTGACGGGGCGCGATCAAGCTCGTAACCTGCCGATCATGCAGGCTCGGATCCGGTTGGCGACCCGCAGGCACATCGACCTGCTGCGGGTGAGCAGTGCCGCGTGTCGATCCGCGCTGCCCGGCTCGCCCTGAGCCGTCCGGGAAGACCGACCGTTCGCCCGTCGGCCGCTGCCGGGACGAGCCCTGCGGCCGGGCCCCGGAAGTGCGATGTGTCGCCGCCGGGTTCGGCGCGTCGGCGTTCGCCAGGCGACCCTGCTTCAGTCGACGCGAGAGCGGAGTGGATCGACGATGTCCCCATCCCGAGTGAGGATCGGCACGGCATGAACGACGTGCGTGTGTTGGACAACGTGGCCTATGCGTCCCTGACCGGCGCACACGCCGGCCTGGCCGAACGCCGGGGCCGGGTGGTGCGCTACCTCGCCGAGGTGGCGCCGTTCGCGGCCCTGCCCGACGATCCCGGCCCGGCGGACTGGGCGGATCTGGCCGCGCTGGCGACTCCGGGCGCGGTCCTGCCGCTCGCGGACGGCGACGGGTTGCGCCCGCCGCCGCCGTGGGAGGTGGTGATGCGGATCGGCGCGGTGCAGTTGGTGGGCGACGCGGTCGTCGGCCGGTCCGACGATTCGCTCGTCCGGCTGGCCGCCGCGGACGTGCCCGAGATGCTCGACCTGGTCGGGCGTACCCGACCGGGTCCGTTCCTTCCCCGGACCATCGAACTGGGCACCTATCTGGGCGTTCGTCGCGACGGTGCGCTGATCGCGATGGCCGGGGAACGGTTGCGCCCGCCCGGCTGGACCGAGATCAGCGCGGTGTGCACGGATCCGGCGTGGCGCGGGCACGGTCTGGCGAGTCGCCTGGTCCTGGCCTTGGTGGCCGGGATCACCGCCCGGGGCGAGACGCCGTTCCTGCACGCTTCGGCCGACAACGTGAACGCGATCCGGCTGTACGAGTCGTTGGGCTTCCGGTTGCGGCGCACGCCGTCCTTCGTCGCGGTGCGGGTTCCGGCCGGCGAGCCCGTCGAACCGGTGGTCGCCGGGTAGGCGAGCCGCCCGCTCCGGGTGCGGCCCGCCCCGCAGGGGCGCGGGGTTATAAAAAACAACGAGCCCCCAACACACCCAACAAACAAA
>NZ_JBHZAV010000327.1:0-6015 GCF_042754445.1 Embleya sp. NPDC059213 | reverse complement strand
AATCGCGGTTTCTGTTGGGTAGGGGAGTGGGGATGCAGTTTGTCGCCCGGCCTCGTTGGGGGCCCCGCCGGGGTGCACCCCCGGCCGGGTGTGCGGGGCTGGTCACCCCCCCCCCACACCGCGATCGGGATTCAACGACCGGAGGTGACCGGTCAGGCCTGTCCGGTGAGGTCCGTGCCGAGCTTCCACAGACGCCCCATCGTGCGGCTCTCGCCGACCTTGGGGCCCGGTTCGGCGACGGCGAGGCGGTCGTAGTAGGCCCCCGGTGCGACCTTCGTGGCGGTCGAGCACAGGTGCGTGACGGCCGCCGCGCCTTCCGATGCGGGACGGCCGACGGTGCCGTAGCAGGGCAGCAGTCGGGTGGAGACCACCCCCGGGTGCACGCTCACCGCGGTGGCCGCACTGCGCCCGTACTCCGTGAACGCGCGCGCGAAGATCGTGAGCGCGAGCTTGGACTGCGCGTACGCGGCGACCTGCGAGTAGCCGCGCGAGCGGGTGGGGTCGGTCCAGTTGATGCTGCCGGTGCGGTGCAACGCTGAGGACACGTTGACCACGCGCGGCGCCGGGGAGGCGGCGAACGTCGGTTCGAGCATCCGGGTCAGCAGGAAATGCGCCAGGAAGTTGACCTGGAAGGAGAGTTCGTTCCCTTCGTCGGTCAGCGCCCGGCCCGGGGGGCCCAGCACGGCCGCGTTGTTGACCAGCAGATCGAGCCGCGGGTGCCTGCGGATCACGTCGTGGGCCATGTCGGCGACGTCGTCGAGGTGGGCGAAGTCGGCGACGGCCGTGTCCAGGCGCGAGCGGTCGGCGCCGTCCCGCACGAGCTGCTCGACGGCCTCTTGAGCCCGGGCGCCGTTGCGTGCGTGCACGATCACCGACATGCCGGCGATCGCGAGCAGGCGCGCGGTCTGGTAACCGATGCCGGACGCGGCACCGGTCACCAGGACCGTCCGGGGTCCCGAGAGCGCCGATGATCCGGCCGGGGAAAGCACGGCGGGAGTGTATGTGGGCATGATCCGTCCAAGGGATGTGGCCGCCGGGCATGACGCCTCGACCGCAGGGGAAACGGGGATGGTGGGTGTGCCGAGGGGACCCGGGCCGGGCGCGCAGGGCCCCGGTCGCACCGCCGAGAGTCATGGGCCATGGACCGGGGGACGCAAGCGCCGGCTGCGGGAATCTCCGGGCCCGCGCTCGTGCCGAGGACGTGCCTCGCCACGTGATGAGATGCAGCCGGCCTCGAAGTCTCGGCAGGCCGGCGCGTGTACCGGGTCAGACGTTCAGCAAGCGGGCCCCGGATGCGGGGGCTCGTCCTCGTGGCGGATGGCGATCCGGTCCAGGAGCACCGGCACGCGCGATCGTCGCCGTACGACCACGGCGAGAGACTCTCGCTCGTGGCGTATGCCGATCGTCGATGCCGCAGATTCGCTCACACCACGATCAGATCGTCGACCCCGCCTCGGAAGCAAGAGCGAACAGCGCTTGCTCACGAGACCTTGACACCCGAACTCGACGCCGCGCGAGAGCGGTCCGTTCGGCGCCCCCGCACGAGCGAGGACCACTCACGACGGCCGGAGCGGCATCGTCGGACGGTGGTTCGGGCGGGAGCTGCGGCTCGTCGAGCCTTCCCGATTTCGGGGGTACGTCCTTCGGTCAGCCCTTCCTTCCCTACGGGAAGTCGGTGTCATGCCCCGTGACCGATTCGGCAGCGTCGAGGAGAGTCTGCAACGCCCGTGAAACCACATCCAGTTCATAGGCGAGCCGATCCTCGGAAGACTCGCGGGGGAACCGGAGCGAGCGCCAGTGCATGCTCCCGAGAGCCTGGCGAGTGGATTCGATCGCCCTGCGAAGCTCCTCGCAACGGTCTTGGGGGACGCTCCCGGAGGGCACCATGACAGTCTCCTTCGAACAAAGCGATCCCCTACGACATCACCCGGGCCGACCGCGTCGGATCAGCCCGATCCCCCGCCGCCGACCGCGCACCCGGGTTCCAGGGTCCGCCGCGCTCTTTTCGGCGCCTCGTGGGCTCCGTGATCGAGATCGGGCATCACCCCGTCGGCGACGACGCCGTATGCGCTCGCTCCGACAGTCGGCTGCAATGGTAGGGACTCGCCCAGCACCACCGAACTGTTCATACGCCACACATACGCGAAGACGTTCCATCCGAGCGCAGCCTTGGCATCCCCGAGAATGCTGCCCATTCCCTCGCCGCCGCACGGCCCTCAGGTGGTGAGTTCCACCGGGATGGCACCCGGCCCCAAACCGGCCGAGGCCGGCAGGGTGAGGACCATCGTCAACCCGCCGCCAGGAGTGTCCTCGGCGGCGAGTGAGCCGCCTATCACCTCGGCGAACCCGCGGGCGACGGCGAGTCCCAGGCCCACCCCGAGGCTGCGTGGGGCGTCGCCGTGGCGCTCGAACGCCTCGAAGACCCGGTCCTTGGCGTCGTCGGGCAGGCCGGGGCCGCGATCGACCACGCGTAGTTCGACCCGGTCCCGGACCGCCTCGGCCACGACGACGACCGGTGTCTGTGCCGGGGTGTGGAGCACCGCGTTCTCGACCAGGTTCACCACGATCCGCTCCAGCAACTCCGCATCGGCCCGAACCGTCGGCAGAGTATCGGGGATCGACAGCCGCACGGGGAATTCGCAGGCCCGGGCAACGGCGCCCGGAACCACCTCGTCGAGCGCGACATCGGCGGGAAGGGGGTTGAGCGTGTCGGTCCGCAACCGGCTCATGTCGAGCAGGTTGCCGATCAATCGGTCCAAGCGGTCGGCACCGGCCTCGATCGTGGCGAGCAGGGCGACCCGGTCGTCCCGCGCCCACTCGACGTCCTCCGCGCGCAGGCCCGACGCCCCGGCCTTGATCGCGGCCAGCGGAGCGCGCAAGTCTCGGGCCACGGCGGCGAACAGGGCCGTGTCGACGCTGTTGTCCTCGCCGACCCGGCGCGCCTCGGCGGCCTCCGCGACCAGGGCGCGGCGCTCCAGGACCAACGCGGCCTGCGCGGCGAAAGCGCCGAGGACGCGACGGTTGTCGGCGGGCAGGGGCCGCCCGGACAGGGCCAGTGCGAGCGTCTCGTCGATCGGCACCTCGACGTCCGCCGCGTCGGGCCGCGACGGGGGATTGGGGCCGACGGAGCCGACATCGGTCCACGCGCCGTGGGGTCCCTCGCATCGGAGTAGGGCGACGGATTCCATGCCGAAGGTCTCCCGGACCCGCTCCAGGAGGGCGGGCAGGGCCTGTTCCCCGCGCAGCACACTCCCCGCGAGGAAGCTCAACGTCTCGGACTCGGCCTGGCTGCGCGCGGCCTGCTGGGTACGCCGCGCGGCGAGGTCGACGACCGAAGCGACGACCAGCGCCATCACGACGAAGACCACGAGGGCGAGGATGTTGCCCGGCGCGGCGATGTCCAGGGTGTCCATCGGCGGCGTCAGGTAGTAGTCCAGAAGCACCGATCCGAGCACGGCCGTGGTCACCGCCTGCCACAGACCGCCGAACAGGGCGACCGCGACGGTCAACGCGAGGAACAGGAGTATCTCCTCGGGCAATGCGCTGTCGCTGCGATGGGGTACGAGCGCGGCGGTGAGCGCGAGTGGCCCGAGCAGGACGACGGCCCAGCTTGCGACGGTGCGCCCCCGGGGGACGGTCGAGCGTCGGGGACTGTCGTCTCGACCGCGGCCGACGTGTTCGTGGGTGACGATGTGCGTGTCGATGTCGCCGGAGCGGGCGGCGACGGTGGCGCCGACGCCGGGGCCGAGGAGGTACTGCCATCGCTTGCGGCGACTGCTGCCGAGGACGATCTGGGTAGCGTCGACCCCACGGGCGAAATCCAGGATGGCGTCGGGCACGTCGTCGCCGACGACGGAGTGGAAGGTGCCGTCCAGGGTGTCCACGAGCCGGCGTTGGCGGGCCAGGTCGGCCGGCGAGGACCCGGCCAGGCCGTCGCTGCGGGCCACGTGCACGGCCAGGAGTTCACCGCCTGAGCCGCGGGTGGCGATGCGCGCCGCCCGGCGGATCAGGGTGTCGCCCTCGGGTCCGCCGGTAAGGGCGACGACGACGCGTTCGCGGGTGGGCCAGGTCGCGTCGATGCCGTGGTCGGCGCGGTACGCGCGCAGATACTCGTCGACGCGGTCGGCGAGCCACAACAGGGCCAACTCGCGCAGGGCGGTGAGGTTGCCGGGGCGGAAGTAGTTCGCGAGCGCGGCACCGACCGTCTCGGCCGCGTACACGTTCCCGTGTGCGAGCCGGCGGCGCAGTGCCTCGGGGGTCAGGTCGACGAACTCGATCTGCTCGGCTCGGCGGACGACCCCGTCGGGGACGGTCTCGTGTTGGGGGATGCCGGTGATGGACTCGACGACGTCGTTGAGCGTTTCGAGGTGTTGCACGTTGATCGTGGAGATCACATCGATGCCGGCGTCGAGGATCTCGTCGATGTCCTGCCACCGCTTCTCGTTGCGCGAACCGGGCACGTTGGTGTGCGCGAACTCGTCCACCAGGGCGACCTTGGGATGGCGCGCGATGATCGCGTCGGGGTCCATCTCGGTGAACGAGCCTTCCCGGTAGGACAGTTGCTTCCGGGGCACGATCTCGAGGCCGGCGAGCATCTCCTCGGTGCGGGGTCGGCCGTGGCTCTCGACCACGCCGACCACCACGTCCGTGCCACGGGAGAGCCGGCGGTGTGCTTCGTCGAGCATCGCGTACGTCTTGCCGACTCCGGGTGCCGCGCCGAGATAGACCCGCAACCTGCCGCGCCGAGGGGTCACCATGACAGGTCAGCCCACCCCCGTGCAGGCGCGAATCGACGAATGCCGAGGTTCTCTGTCCGACACGCGGGTCACCCCTTGCCTTCGGCGGCGCGCGCGAGGGCGAGGTTGAGATCGAGGACGTTGACACGTTCACTGCCCAGCACCCCGATGACGGGTGCCTGAACCTTGTCCTCGACGAGCGCGCGGACGCGGCCCGGGTCGAGCCGGCGGTTGCGGGCGATCCGGTCGACCTGCAGCAGCGCGTAGGCCTTGGAGATGTGCGGGTCCAGGCCGGATCCGCTCGCGGTGACCGCGTCCACCGGAACCCTGTCCTGCGGCACCCCGTTGAAGGCGGCGACCTGGGCCTTGCGGTCCTTGATCGCCTGGATCAGGGTCGGGTTCTCGGGCCCGTAGTTCGATGCACCCGAGGCCAATGCGTCGTGGTTCGACGCCGACGGGCGCGGCTGGAACCAGCTCGGATCGGGCGCGCCGGCCACGCCGGCGGCCTGCTCGGCGGTGAGCGGGACGGAGTCGGCCGCGAACGTGTACGTGATCCGGCCGTCCGAATCCTCGTGCTTGACGACTTCCCGGCCGTCGGCGGCGAACAGGCGGGGATTGCCCTGGGCGTCGACGAGGTCGAAGGACTGGCCGATCAGGCTGGAGCCGACCTCCTTGCCCCGGTGTTTCACCGTGGAACCGTCGGCCTGGTCGGGGAAGACGACCTGGGCGATGCCGGTCATCGCGAGTGGGTAGGCGATTCCGCACAACACGGTGAACACGATCACGGCCCGGAAGCCGGCGAGGAGCACGCGTACGCGGGTGGTGAGGAGGGTGGGCATCCGGGTCACCCGATTCCGGGAATGAGCGAGACGAGCAGGTCGATGAGCTTGATCCCGACGAACGGGGCGATCAGGCCGCCGAGTCCGTAGATGCCGAGGTTGCGCGAGAGCATCTTGTCCGCCGACAGCGGCCGGTAACGCACGCCGCGCAGCGCGAGCGGGATCAGCGCGACGATGATCAGCGCGTTGAAGATCACCGCCGACACGATCGCCGACTCGGGCGTGGCGAGGTGCATGACGTTGAGCTTGGACAGTCCGTGCAGCGCGTGCGGGCCGCCGCCGGCGGCGAACATGGCGGGGATGATCGCGAAGTATTTCGCGACGTCGTTGGCGATCGAGAACGTTGTCAGGGCGCCGCGGGTGATCAGGAGTTGCTTGCCGATCTCGACGATCTCGATCAACTTGGTCGGGTTCGAGTCGAGGTCGACCATGTTCCTGGC
>NZ_JBHZAV010000326.1:0-6049 GCF_042754445.1 Embleya sp. NPDC059213 | reverse complement strand
CCACTCCCGCTCCTTGGGGTTGTGTTGTTCGTGGCCCCCTGCGTGTTTGGTTCCCCCCCCCCCCACCCACGACTCTCGGGCGGGAGATGTGTCCTGTAGAGGGTGACCTGAAGGGTGAGGGTCCGGCCTGCGCGTTGGATGGTGAAGGGGAAGGTGGCGCCGGCGCGGCGGTTGTTGAGGGCCCGGCAATAGGCGCTGATGTTCGGGGTGGGCCGGCCATTGATGGCAGTGAGGACGTCACCGGGTCGGAGCCCGGCGGTCCGGCCGCTGCTACCGACCGACCACACCGACCCCGTGGGGCCGGTCGGTGACCCGGGTCGGTGCGGTCACCGGGCGCGCTGGGGTGCGCGATGATCCGCGTGCACGCACCGGTGCGGACTCGAGGGGTGGGGTCGATTCGACGTCCAGCAGCCTGGTCACGGCGAACCCGGTTTCCGCGCGGTCGCGCGATGCCCTCTGTCTGACTCCGCCCCCCCAGGCTACGATCCTCACCTGCTTACTTACCGAGCGTGAGGAGCTATTCGGTGGCTATTGACCTTCCGTCAACCGCGCGTGCGGTCTCCGCATCCACCTCGCTCGATCCCATGCCGGTCACCGGAGCGTGGCGCGAAGGGGATCCGCCCGGCCACCGGCAGTTCTTCCGGTACTCCGGCGACCTGGCGCTCGAAGGGGGCCAGGTCCTGCCGGGCTTCACGTTGGCGTTCGAGACCTGGGGCAAGCTGAACGCCGACGCCTCGAACGCGATCTGGATCGGAGCTGTGGTCCGACCCCGGCGCGACACCCGAGGTGCGCGTGAGCGCCGCCTTGGGATGGCTGTGCCTGACCGACGCACCCGCCCCGGACGAACTCCTCGCCGCGGTGGACGAGTGCGCGACCGACGCCACCGCCCGACTGATGGCGCCGCTGCCGTGGATGCGCGGGATCGACCACAACGGCGACGAGGCACTCGGACTCTGCCTGCGCGGGCTGCTCCACCCCGACGCCCCCGAACCACGCATGGACGACCCCTGGGCACCGGCTCCGACGTCCACCTGAAGGCAGGCGCCGGCCGGTGCGATTCGGACCCGGCCGGGGCGCGCCGCCCGCTCGAAGTGCGCGTCCCGCGACGGATCGGACAGGCGTGCAACTCGCCTCAAAAGCATGACGGTTCCGCGAACGCCTCCACCCGTTGCGGACTGCACGGCAGACTCGTCACCACGACCTTCGCCCCGATCCGTCGTGTGCCTCTCGGCGCGGGCACAGGATCGGACGGAAGCCGCCAACGCCTCGGACGCTCGCCGAAACCCGGACACGCCGGCCACACCCTGCTGCCGCACCGCCATTGGCTGCGGTCCGCATCTCGTGCCGTTCGCGTGGATGGCACCATGATCAGGTGTCGACATCGCAGCGGGAATCGACGGCCGTCGTCGAACGAATCGCCAGGGAAGTGCTTCTCGAGGGCTTGGACGACTGGGTTCCCATCGACACGGTGATCGCCGGGGCGCGAGACGCCCCGGGTGCTGTCGCCGGGTTCCAGGGCACCGCCGCCATGGTGTTCGAGCACCTGCTCCGCAACGCATTCATGCGGGCCGGGGACCTGGGCGAGAATGGGTTCGAGGCGTGGCCGGTGACCGGCGACCAGGCCTACGACCGCGTGTTGAGGCAGTGTGAGCGACTGGGCTGGGCACCCCTGGGAGCAGGGGCCTGGCTCGCCAACACACCGCTTGGGGATGACCGGGTCTCATAGGGTTCGGCGGGTGCTCACGACTTCGGTGTCGATCGGCCGATCGCGGTCCTCCTCCCGAGCGCCCCGAACGGTCGAGCGGCCGACCGGATCAACCGGCTCGGCGAGCCCGGCCCCGGCGTGAACGGGCGACGTAGAGAACGACCACGCCCAACGGGATCGCGGCCGCCGTGCCCGCGGGCACGATGACGCTCATCGGGACGTCGTCCGCCGCTTCGTCGGGGAGCGGTCGGGCCGCCGGAGGCGGAGGGGTTTGCGGAGCGGACGCGGCCGGGGGTGTCACCGAGGGCCGGGCGGTCGACTGTTGCGGTGATTCCTTCGGTGCGGTTTTGGCGCCACGGACGCCGACAAGCGGGTTGACGTCGGCCGGTCCCGGGTCGGCCGACGACTTCAGTGCCCGGCGCGGGCTCACGATGCCGTATCCGATCTCGTCGGAGGAACGGGGGTGTCGTCCATGGGGATGGCCGAGTTCGTCAGCCGCCGGATCACCTGGTTGGCGGTCCAGTCCGGATGCACCGACCACACCAGCGCGGCGGTACCCGCGACGATCGGGCCGGAGAACGAGGTCCCGCTCTGCACGCAGTAGCGGGACGCGTTCATCGTCCGCAGGCAGGCGACGGGGATGTTCTCGGCGGGAGCGGCGAGAACGACCTGGGGACCGCGGCTGGCCACGTCCCACACCTTGACGATGTTGGAGGCATCGCCGTTCCCGCTCTGGGTGACCCCGCCCACCGCGACGACACCGCTGTAGCCGGCCGGGTAGCCCGCGTCCAGGAACTGCGCCCGCCCGGAGTTGCCGGACGACGCCACGACCAGCTTGCCCTTGCCCCTCGCATACCGCACGGCGTCGTACATCTACGGCGTCTGGAGTCCGCCGAGCGAGATGTTGATGATCCGCGCGTCCGAATCGGCCGCGTACCGTATGCCCGTCGGAACGCTCGCGCCGTTGGTGAGATAGTCCTCCCTCTGCTTGTGGGTCTTGATCGGGAGGATCTTTGCCCCGGGCGCGACGCCCACCACTCCGGGAGATCGGCCGTCGCCCTTCCCGGTGCCCGCGATGACGCCGGCGACGGCGGTGCCGTGGCCGGCGACGTCCTCGGCCCCGGCGGCGATCGTCCCGCTCTCGATGCCGGTCACCACGTCGACGCCCGGCAGGACCTGACCCCGCAGGTCCCAATGGGTGGCGTCGATACCGGAGTCGACCACCGCGACGGTGATGCCCGAGCCCGTGGAGATGGTCCACGCCTCCGGCATGCCGTACGCGTCGATGTACCACTGACCGTCCCGGCCTGCGCCGACCGCCGGGGTCGGTGCGATGCCCAGGAGCAGCAGTACGGCGATCGTCGCCGGCCATATGCCTCGTCCGCGCGATCCCGCGCGGACGAAGAGCGACGTCGTGGATCCGTGTGGCATGTGTGGTCCCCCCTGAGCCCATCGATACGGGGATCCTGCCGGCAACGAACTCGCGGTGACGAGTTGATATCGGTCCGCGATCGAGAAAGGGCGCCTGAGGGCACGACCAACCTTCGGCACGCGGCTTGATACCGGGGCGCTTCGCGCTCGTGCCCATACATCGCATCGACGGCCGCGCCGAACGCGCCACCACCGTCTCCGCCATCGCACGCGGCAGCAACTGCCCCGGCACACCCTGGCTCTTCCCGGGCCAACTCGCCGACCGGCCCGTCACCGCCCACCACCTCACGAACAAGCTCCGACGTCACGGGCTCCCGATCATCCCCGCGCGCAACTCCGCCCTGATCACCCTCGCCGCCGACCTTCCCCCGGCGGTTCTGGGCTCACTTTTGGGCATCAGCCTCACCAGCGCCCTGAACTGGACCCGACGCGCCGGCCGCGACTGGAACAACTATCTGGCCGAGCGAACCTGAATCAAGGCGGAGATCCGGTTGGGGGTGGACAACCTCCCGACGGAGACGGACAAGCTCCAGCGGGCGTCACCTGAAAGGCGCCGCCAGGATTCGCGGACCGTGAGACCGACGGCGCTCATCGATCCACCAACCAACTCTCTGCGGCACAGTCCCCCGGGACACATCGCCTCTTGCCGACGCACGTTTGGCAGTCGACACCTTCGTGCAGCCCGCTGGTGCGTGCATTCCCTTATCTCCGGCGACCGTCCGGTTTGCTCACATCGGTCCGGTCGGAGGGTCATGCTGGGGCCATGACGGGTCGTGATGTGGGTGTGGCTGCGTTGGTGGTCGCCGGGTTGGGTGCGGTTGGGCTGGGTGTGTTCTTCGCGGTGGCCGGGTTGGAGGACGCGGACAAACTCGCGAGTGTGATCGGGGTGTTCGTCGGCCTGGTGGGTCTGGGGTTGTCGGTGTACGGGATCGTTCTGGCCCGGCGTTCGCCGCCGTCGCCGGGGCCGACCGGGCTGGGGGCGGCGGTGGGTTCCGTGCGCAACGTGTTCTCCGGCGGCACGGCACGGGATGTGTATCAGGCGGGCAACCTGACCGTCGACCGCAGTCCTGCGACGCCGCCGCCGAATCCGACACCTCCCGTTCCTCCGGGCCAGGCACCGCCGGCCCCGCCCGGGCCGTGATCGAACGCCCGGCACGTACGGCGACTCAAGGGGGGTGGAGGCGTGGCATGGTGGCGGTGGTGGTCCCGGTCCGCGAGGACCGTGGTCCACACGGCGGGGGATACGACGAACGTGTTCTCCGGCGGCACGGTCTCGATGCTGGTGCAGGGTCAACACATCACGGTGCGCCTGCCACGGGACGTTCCGGACGCGTTGCGTGGGTTGCCGCCCGTGTCGGCGGTGTTCACAGGGCGCGAAAGGGAACTCGCCGACGTCGCCGCGCTCTTGGCGCCGTTCGTTCCCGGCGGCAAGGGCGGTGGTTATGCGGTGTCGGTGGTGGCGGGGATGGCCGGGGTGGGCAAGTCGGCGCTGGTGTTGCGGGTCGCCCACGACCTGGTGGCCGCAGGCTGGTTCACCGGCGGTGCGATGTTCCTCGGCCTGCGCGGCTACGACCGCCGTGACCGCCTGGACCCGGACAGCGTGGCCGTGGAGATCCTCGGGATCCTCGGCGTCCCCGGTGAGATAGTCCCCGCCGGTGCCCAGGCGCGTCTGGCGGTGGTGCGGACCGTGTTGGCCGGTCTGGCCGACGCCGGGCACCGGGTTCTGATCGTCCTGGACGACGCTTCCTCCAGTGACCAGATCCTGCCGGTCTTGCCCGGCGCCGGCATTCATCCGGTGTTGGTGACCTCGCGTCACACCCTGATTGGACTCGACGCCCCCACCATCGAACTGCGCGTCCTGCCCGACCGCGCCGCCTTCGACCTCCTCGCCACGGCCCTCCAGGCCAAGCATCCGCGAGATACCCGCCTGCGCCGGAACGCGCGCGCGGCCCGGGCGCTGGTCGGGATGTGTGCGGGGCTGCCGCTGGCGTTGCGGATCGTCGCGGGCCGACTCGCCACCTCACCCCACCTCGCCCCGGCCGCCCTAGCCGCGGACCTGGCCGACGGCGCCCGGCGCCTGGACGGCCTGGACGACGGCGAACGCGCCGTCCGCGCCGCCCTCGACCTGTCCTACGCCCACCTCCTCGCCGCCGACGCGAACGCGGCGAGCGTGTTCCGTCTGGCCGCCGAGAGCCCCGGTGTCACGTTCACCGTCGACGCCGCCGCGGCCCTGAGCGGCCTCGATCGCGTCACCGCGATGCGTGCGCTGGCCGAACTCGAACGCGCCCACCTCGTCGAACCCGCCGGCACCGGCCAGCGCCGCATGCATGACCTGGTCCGCCTGCACGCACACTCGATACCCGACCCCGACCGAGAACGGGCAGTGCCCAGACTCATTGCGTACTACTGCACCCGAGTCGGGGAGGTCGGCGTCGCAGCCGGCGATTCCCCGGCCCTGGGCACACCTGAGGCCGCGAAGGCGAGCGCGGCTCGGCAATGGTTCATCGCCGAGCGCGACGGCCTCCAAGCGAGCCTGGAACACGCGGCCAACCGAAGCGACCACGACACCGTCATCACGTTGGCATTCGGACTCGATCCCTACCTCGACCACATCCGCGACTTCGCTCCCAACCTGCGCGATCTCCAACTTGCACTCCAGGCTGCCGAAGCCCTGGGCCGTCCCCACGACGCTGCACGGGCACTGACTTTGCGCGGGTTCGCGCTGCGGGAGGTGCGGCGGTTCGAGGAGGCGATCACCGCCCTCGAACGCGCCCGCGACCTCTTCGCAGCAACCGACGACCTGACCGGCCAAGCCCGCGCCTGGAACGGTCTCGGGCTCGCGCTGCGGGAGGTGCGGCGGTTCGAGGAGGCGATCACCGCCCACGAACACGCCCGCCACCTCCACGAGGCCAC
>NZ_JBHZAV010000325.1:0-6096 GCF_042754445.1 Embleya sp. NPDC059213 | reverse complement strand
GCCCATGTCCCTTGGGCCGGGCGCGCGGTCGTTCGCCGATGCGCCGCGGGCCCGACGCGCCGTCGGACCCGCGTGCCGTTCAGTGGTGCCACGACCGGGGCTTGCCCCGATCGCGCGTGTCGGCCGATCGACCCAGAGTCGACAGACCACCGAGAATCATCGTGATCACCAGGAAAACCGCCAGAACTGTCATGTCTCCAGAGTGCCCGATGCTTGCACATGCATCGAGTGGCAGGACTGCCGGATAGGCAAAAGATCCTGCCATCCCAGCCGAACTGCCGGCATGCTGGACGCATGCTGCGCAATGTGGTCGTGATCGTTCAGGACGGGGTCGCGCCCTTCGAACTCGGGGTGCTGTGCGAGGTATTCGGCATCGACCGGAGCGAGGAGGGCTGCCCGGTCTACGACTTCGCGGTGTGCGCGGTCACCCCCGGCCGGGTTCGCGCCAAGGCCGGCTACGACCTGTTCGCCGAACACGGCCTGGACCGGGTCGCGAACGCGGACCTGATCGCGATTCCGGCCTCCGCCGAGCACGACGAGAACGCGGCGCCCGATCCGCGGCTCCTGGACGCGCTGCGGGCCGCCGAGGCCCGGGGTGCGTGGATCATGAGCGTCTGCACCGGCGCCTTCACGCTGGCCCGGGCCGGCCTGCTCGACGGCCGGCGCTGCACATCGCACTGGAAGTACACGGACCGCCTCGCCCGCCGGTACCCGCTGGCCATCGTCGAACCGGACGTGCTCTACGTCGAGGACCGGCGGGTGATCACCAGCGCGGGCACCGCCGCCGGCATCGACGCGTGCCTGCACCTGGTCCGGCTGGAGGACGGCAGCCGGGTGGCCAACGCGATCGCCCGCCGGATGGTGGTGCCGCCGCACCGCGAGGGCGGCCAGGCGCAGTACATCGCCCGGCCGCTGCCCGAGCGCTCCGGCAGCCCGCTCCAAGCCACCCTGCTGTGGATGGAGCAGCGCCTGTCCCGCGAGGTGACGGTGGATCGGATGGCCGAGCACGCGCTGATGTCCCCGCGTACCTTCGCCCGCCGGTTCCAGCAGGAGACCGGCACCACCCCCTACGAATGGCTCACCGCGCAACGCGTGTTGCTGGCCCAGGAACTCCTGGAGGAGACCGACCTGCCGATCGACACCGTCGCCGAGCGCTCGGGCTTCGGCAGTGCCGCGACACTGCGCCATCACTTCCTGCGCCGGCGCGGCACCACACCGCAGAACTACCGCCGGACCTTCTGCCCCGGGAGCGCCACCGCATGACCGCGCCGCCGATCCGTACCGCCCGCGCGGACGACTACGACACCATCGTCGCGGTGCTGGACGCCTGGTGGGGCCGCCCGATCATGGACAAACTGCCGCGGCTGTTCCTGGACCACTTCCATCCGACCAGCCTGGTCGCCGAGGACGACGCCGGGCTCGGCGGTTTCCTGATCGGGCTGCTCTCGCCCGCGCACCGGGAGCAGGCGTACATCCACTTCGCCGGCGTCCGACCCGACCTGCGCCGATCCGGACTGGCACGGGAGTTGTACGAGCGGTTCTTCACGCTTGCACGGGCCGACGGCCGCACCCTGGTGCGTGCGATCACCGGGCCGGTCAACACCGGTTCGATCCGCTTTCACACGGCGATGGGCTTCACCGTGCACGGCCCGATCGCAGACCTGGACGGCCCCGGCGCGGACCGGATGCGGTTCGAACGGAGCCTGTCGGCATGAGCGCGAAGAGCCGGCGGCGGCTCAACAGAACCCGGTGACCCGCCGCGCCGGTGCCGATCGTCGGTGCGGCGGCGTAACCTACGTCCTTCGACGGTCCGGTCCGACGCTCTCTTGCCCCTGTTCGGGCCGGGCCGTCGTCAGGTGAGCTTGGCGGCGGCGCGCAACGCGCGCATGATCTTGAACCGATTCGGTCCGAGCACCATCATCGGATGCGCGTGCAGGGCGTGTATGGCGTTGCGTTCCGCTCGAACCACCGCCGACCACTGACGGGTCAGTTCGGCGTCCAGCCGTCCGGGGTTCTCGCGTGCGAACGTCGTGACGACGTCGGCCGCGTGGTCGCGATCCCGCTGAAGAGCAATCAGCTCGGCCGGGATTTCCGCCGCTTCATACATGCGGATCATCGTAGGTGGCGAGCCGCCCTCGACCTAGGACATGCGTGCGTCACACGTGCCGCGAATCCCGCGCGTCCTCCCCCGACGTCGGCTCCCGGTCCGGCCCCCGCTCGCCGCGACCCGCCGCGCAGTACAGCGCGACCGCGCCGCCCAGGGCCGCCGTGCCGAGCAGGATGACGCGGTAGTCCAGCACCGCCAACAGACCCGCCACACCGAGGATCGCGAACGCCGTCGGCGCGAACATGATCGTCCCCGCGGTCGCCGCGACCCGCCCCACCAGGTGCCCCGGCGTCTCCCGCTGCAACACGGTCATCGCCGCGACGTGCACCGCCGGCAACCCGAAGCCGATCGCCACACTGCCGCCCAGAACCGCGGGCAACCACTGCACCACCCGCAGACCCACCCCGACCGCGAACAGCGCCAGGCCGAGCACCGCGAACCCGCGCGGGCCGAGCCGGCGGATCAACGTGCCCGCGCACACCCCGACCACCACGGACCCGGCGCCCTGCGCGGTGTACAGCACGCCGACGAACGCCGGTGAACGATCGAGCCCTTGGTCCACCACGGTGTAGATCGCACCACCGCTGACCCCGGACACCAGCATCGCCAGACCGCCGGAGAACACCAGTCGGCGCAACGGACGATGCGCCCACAGGTAGCCCATGCCCGCGGTGGTCTCCCCCCACCACCCGCCCTCGCTCTTCGCCCGGACCGGCTGGTCGAAGCGCATCAGCGCGAAGACCCCGGCGGCCAGCACGAACGTGCCCGCGTCCAACAACGCGACGGTGTGCCCGCCGGCCCACGCGAACAGGCCCGCGCCCACCAGCGGCGCGACCAGCTTCATCCCTTCGGCCGCGCTGAGCCGCATCCCGTTCAGGTCGCCCAGGATGCCCGGCGCGACGCCGGCCGTGAGCGCGGTCGACTCGGCGGCGTCCAGGAGCACGAAGCCGATGCCGTAGCCGAACATCACCGCGAACAGGATCCACACCTGATCGGCCGAGCGCACGGTCAGGGTGAGGGTCAACAGCGCGGCCAGCGCCAGGTTGACCGCCAGAAGCAGGCGTTTCGCGGGCAGGCGGTCCGCGACCGCACCGAGCAGCGGACCGAACAGGGTCGGCGCGAACACCCCCAGCGCCATCAGCGCCGCCACGCTGTCCGAACCGGTCAGTGTCTTGGCCCAGACGCCGGCGACGAGGGACATCGCGCTGCTGCCGAAGCTGGAGACCACCACGCCGCTCAGATACAGCCCGGCGTTGCGATCCCTGAACACCTTTACCGCACCCCATGCCACTTGCCCACCAGGCCCCTCGTTGTCGATGTCGCGGCTCTGGTTGCTGTACTAGCAGTCATGAGCAGCGACGTCACCCGATTCGTCGAAGAAGTTGAGCCGACCCGACTCAAGTCCGATCTATTCGAGGGGAAAAGCCCTGATCCGGACGCCTTTCGGGTCTTCGGCGGTTGGCTGGTCGCACAGGCGCTCGCCGCCGCCGGAGCCACCGTCGACGAGGACCGGGTGCCGCACTCGCTGCACGCGTCGTTCCTGCGGCCGGCGGATTCCACCCTGCCGCTGACCTACCGGGTCGTGCGGACCCTGCAGGGCCGGACGCTGAGCCATCGTCAGGTCGACGTGCTCCAGGCGGACCGGGTCCTGGTACACCTGGTCGCGTCCTTTCGGGTGACCCGCCCCGAGACGCCGTTCGACCACGCGCCGAGCGCACCCGTGGTGCCCGACCCGGCGACGCTGCCCACGCTCGCGCAGCGTCTGGCCGCACTGAACGGCCCGCTGCGCCGACCGCAGTTGGTCCGGCACAACCCGGTGGACCTGCGCTTCGTGGCACCACCGAGCTGGGCCGACGAGACGTCCACCGCGCGGGCGCCGCACAACGCGCTGTGGTGCCGCGCCGACGGCGAACTTCCCGATCGCCCGTTGCTGCACGCGTGCGCCGTCGCGTACGCGACCGACCTGAGCATTTTGGACACGCTGGTACTGCCGCATGCCCGGGCGCTGGGCCGACGCTGGATCCCCCGGGCCAGCCTGGACCACTCGATTCGTTTCCATCGCCCGTTCCGCGCGGACCGGTGGTGGCTCTACGACCAGGAAGGCACCTCGCTGCACGCCGCGCACGGCACGGTGCACGGTCGGATCTTCGACGCCGCGGGCGCGCTGTTTGCGACGGTGAGCCAAGAGGCACTGTTCGGCGAGCCGGTCGAACACCGGTCGTAGCGCCACCGAGGGCCGGTGGCGCCTGCCGAAGGAGTGCGCATGGTGCAGGTCGGAAAGGTCTCATTGAACGTCAGCGACCAGGACGCGGCGAAGCGCTTCTGGGTCGACAGGATGGGCTTCGAGGAGGTGATGGACACGCCGATGGGCGAGGCCGGCAGCCCGCGCTGGATCGAGGTTCGCGCGCCGGGCGACGGCATCACGCTGATCCTGTTCAGTCAGCGCTTCGACATGGAGAAGGTCGGCTCGCTCAACAACGTGTTGTTCACCTGCGACGACCTGCAAGCCACCTACCGGGAACTGGTCGCCAAGGGCATCGACTTCCCGGACAAGCCCGCTCAGCAGGAATGGGGCTGGTGGGCCACCTTCCGCGACAACGAGGGCAACTTCTACGGATTGACCCAGCGCAACCCGTGACCGGGATCCGCCGGACCGGCCGGGCGACCGGCTGTGATCTTGCCCGCTTGCGGTCCCCGCGGCGCCCCTGGCTCTCGATTCCTGTACGGGGTTGGGATATCCCAGGGTGTCATGGCGGACAAGGTGCTTCTCGACTACGACGGACCGATCGCGACGATCACCAACAACAACCCGGACAAGCACAACGCGTTCGATGACGAGATGGATCAGCTGCTGTGGCAGATCCTCGGCGAACTGCGGCAGCGGCCCGAGGTGCGGGCGGTGATCTGGCGTGCGGTGGGCAAGTCCTTCTCCTCGGGCCGCGACGTGTCCTCGATCGGGGGCCACCGGGTCGAGCTGACCCACCATCAGCTGATGACCCGCGGGCATCGCGGGGTGCAGCAGCTCTTCGAGTTGGACGCGCCGGTGCTGGTGGCCTGCCAGGGCTGGTCGATCGGCGCGTCCTTCCAGCGCGCGCTGTTGTGCGACATCCGGGTGGCCGCCGAGGGCGCTCGGTTCATGCTGCCCGAGACCACGCACGGGGTCATTCCGGACACCGGTGGCGTGGCCCGGCTGTACCAGATCTGCGGGCCCGGGGTGGCCGCCGACCTGGTGCTGACCGGCCGGCCGATGCATGCGGCCGAGGCGTACGCGCACGGCATCGTCTCGCGCGTGGTGCCCGCCGCCGAACTGGACGCCACCGTGCGCGAGATGGCCGAGCGAATCGCCGCCGCCCCGGCGGTGACCGTGAAGATGGCCCGGCGGGTGCTCGGCCACCTCGCCGAACCCGCCGTGCGCACCTCGATGGCCGAGGAACTGATCGCGCAGACCTTCGTCAACAAGTCGGACGACTACGCCGAGTTCCGCGCCGCCCGCGCCGAACAGCGGCCCGCCCACTACACCGGGAGCTGAGCCCTCATGACCGAGGCATCCGACGGCATCATCGGCCTGCCCGAACCGCCCGCCCTGGGCGCCGCCGCGCTGCCGCCCGGCACCTACGCGGACCGTACGGTGTTCGTCACCGGCGGCGGCACCGGTCTGGGCAAGGCGATCGCGATCGAGTTCGCCCGACTGGGCGCGAACCTGGTGGTGGCCAGCCGCAAGGAGGACCACCTGGAGGCGGCCCGCGAGGCGCTGACCGAGGCCGGCGCCAAGGTGCGCACGGTGGCCTGCGACATCCGCGAGCCGGCCGAGATCGAGGCGGCCTTCGACGCGGCCGTCGACACGTTCGGACTCCCGGACGTGCTGATCAACAACGCGGCGGCCAACTTCCCGGTGCCCGCCGAGGAGATGTCCCCCAACGCGTGGCGCACCGTCGTGGACATCACCCTCAACGGCACCTACTTCTGCGCCCGCGAGTTCGCCCGCCGCC
>NZ_JBHZAV010000324.1:0-6128 GCF_042754445.1 Embleya sp. NPDC059213 | reverse complement strand
CACGAGAGCCGTGTACCCGGCGGAGCCGGGCGAACGATCGTCCGGTTCCCCGGGGGCCGACTCGCGGACAGGGCGAGTCCGTGGCGGACGGCGCCCTTCCCGCAGTTCCGCGCCGCAGGCCGCGCGTCGGCGGGCGGCCTGCTCGGTGGGGCGCCGGTGGGTTCGGGAATGCTCCGGATTCTCGTGCCCGTCATCATGGATCGCGTGGACGATCTTTCCGAGGGCGAGCTGCGCGACCTGGTCGAGGCGGACGAGGACGACGCGGAACCCGGTTGGTGGGACGAGGACTTGTACGACGTCTCGCCGCCTTGACCCCGGTGAGGCGGCGCGTGGTTTTTCACGGGCCGGATCTCGCCGCGCGGACGCCCCGAGCCCGGTCCGGCGAACGGTGAGCGCCGCCCGGCGTTGCGACACGGCCGTCACCCCTGCCGACACACCGAGCCGCCACCGGTGACCCGGCAGGGCGCGACGTGCGGAGCGGCCGCCGCCGCGACCGGTCGCCGGACCCTCCCACCGACGTCATCCCGTCGGACGGGCCACACCCTGGGGGCACCGGCGGAACTCGTCGTCCCCGTCGTCGTTCTCGTTCTCGCGTCGTTCCAGAGCCTCCATCTCGACCAGCCGCACGAGCGTGTCGCCGAGGGGGTTACGAGACCGGAAGACCCACTTGTGATCGAGTCGGGGCGGTTGCGGGGACGCCCGGTGGTCCGTGGGACGCGGATGGTGGCCATCACCGGCTCGAAGGCGGGGGCGTCACCGGCCTGTCCGGCGGTGAGGCCAAAGGCCAGGGGCCGGAAGTTGCCGTCGGCCACCAGGTGGACCTTCGTGGTCGGCCCGCCGCGGGAGCGTCCGATGGCGTGATCGGTCGGCTCGCCCGCCGGGGCCCCTTCTTGCGAGCCCCGGCGGCATACTGGTGGGTACGCACGATCGTGGAGTCGACCGCGACCGCCCATCGCAGGTCCTCATCGGCGTCGGCCCGGGCAACCAGGGCGGTGAAGACCCGTTCCCAGGTACCGTCCAGGGCCCACATCCGCAGCCGGTTGTAGACGCCTCTCCAGTTGACGTACCTCTCCGGCAGGTGGACCCACTACGTCCCGGTCCGGAACTTGAAGGCGATCGCGTCGATCACCTGCCGGTGATCCCGCCGGCGGTCACCCTGCCTCGGCGTCCGGTCCGGCAACAACGGCTCAATCCGCGCCCGGTGCACATCGGTCAACGGCACACCCGGCCTGACGATCGGATGACCCGAACGAAACGTCCTAGGCGCCGTGGTAGTTCTGCGGCCCGGTGGAGACCGCGGCCCTGCAGGCGGCTGCGGCGAGCCAGGGCTGGATGGAGCCGTCGTTGGTGAGGTCGGCGCGGTAGGCCATCGCCACGGTCACGTAGCGGTGGAAGCGCTGGTTGTGCCGCCATCGGTAGCTGCGGTGGACCTTGTCGGGACAGGGGGCGAGGCCGCCCCCGTCGCGGGCGCTCCAGATGGTGAGGCGCCAACGCACGTCCCCGCCCAGGTACTTCTGCGCGTCCCGGGCCGTCGCCGCGTCGGGGAACGCGAAGACCTGGACGGAGACGTGGACGGGGTTCTCGGGCGTGGCGTGGGGGCCGGGCTGCTCCACGTAGACGCCGGCGACCACTTCGGTACAGTCACGGCGCGCGAGTTCCCCGGCCAGGTCGTCGGGGCCAGCTTCACGGGAGAGGCGGGTGTCCTCGGCGATCCGCGCGAACTCGATGCTCATGTCGTTGGTGAACCGCCGCGGCAGCAGGGCGTCCGCGGTGAACGGCGTCTCGTCGGTGGAGGCGCGTTCCCAGGAGTCGGGAGAGGGCGGCCGAGGCGCGCGCTGCGTGACGTCCATCGGGCGGGTGCGCGGGGTCGGAGGCATCGCGGCGGTGGGAGCTTCCGCTGCCGCGCACGACGCCAGGAGTGCCTGAAGCCGCTGCTGGACCTCCTGTGCCGACTGGGGACGCCGGTCGGGATCACGCTCCAGTAGTTCGGCGACGAGCGTGGTCACCTCCGGCGGCAGGCCGGGGCGGAACGCGTCGAGGGGCGGGGCCTCCTCGTCGAGCTTGCGCAGCACGACCGCGATGCCGTTGTGCCCGGTGAAGGGCGGCCGGCCGGCGAGCATCGCGAAGAGCATCCCGCCGAGTGCGTACAGGTCGGAGCGTTCGTCGCCGCGTTCCGTGAGGAACTGCTCCGGTGCGCCGAATTCCGGCGTTCCGGCCGGGGCCAGTTGGGAGGAGCGCGCCACGGTGAACGCGGCCTGGACGAATCCGGCGATCCCGAAGTCGATGACCTTCACCAGCCCGTCGCCGGTGAGCATGACGTTGTGGGGCTTGATGTCGTAGTGGATGACCCGGGCCCGGTGGGCGGCCTCCAGCGCGGCGCAGATGCCGCCGGCGATGGCCACGACACGCGTCAGGGGGAAAGAACTCTCAGCCCGGAGACGCGCTGTGAGCGTCTGGCCGTCCACCTTCTCCATGACCAGGAACAACACGTCGTCGTGGATGCCTCGGTCGTACAGGGCGGCGACGTTGGGGTGGACGATCTGCGCAGCGGCCACCGCCTCGCGCTCGAACCGCCGGGACAGGTCGGCCTGGGCAATCCCGTCGAGATCCAGCAGCTTGAGCGCGACCTCACGGTGGAGCACGCGATCCCGCGCGGCCCACACGTCCCCCATGCCACCCCGGCCCAGACGGCCGATCAGCTCGTAACGGTCCGCGATCAGCTTTCCCCGCTCCACGGGGCCAGCATACGAGACGCCGGCCCGCCCCACGTGTGCCGACTTGACGGGTGTCGGCGCCCGGATTCGTCGGATGGTCCCGGGCGCCGTCGCATCGTCGGTGGGTGTGCGGTCGGGCGTTCTGCTTCCGATGTTCGCTTGCACCGGGGTGAGTGGCTGGTTTCGGTTGCGGTAGCACGCGCGTTGCTCGACGACGGCCGTGTTGTCGGTCGTGACGAGGGTGACGGTGAGGCCGAAGTCGTGGACGAACCGCGCAACCGACCACGCCCGGACGTGCTCGGCAGCCTTGTTTCGGTCGGGCCGTGCCTGTTCCGCCTCCCTTGCTGCTTCCTTCTCCATCTGCGCGGCGCGACGAGGCGGAATCGGTTGCCGTCCGAGCGGCATGGACCGGCGATACCCGGGCGCGGGCGGCGAATCCTCGCGGGGCGACGGCGATGGGGGTGCGGGATCGGCTGGGTGTGTTTCGCGACGAGGGCTTCGCCGCCTGGTACTCGTCGAACGGACGCCCGGTGTCGCCGGCCTGTCTGGTGTCGGTGTCGGCGTTGCAGTTCGAGGAGAATCCGACGGATTGCCAGTCGGCGAAGGCCGTTCGTCGCAGGATCGACCGGCCGTACGCTCCGGGGCTCGAGTTGGACGATCCGGGGCTTCGACGATTGCGTGCTGTCGGAGTTCCGGGACCGGATTGCGCGGGGGTCGGGCCGATCGACTGCGATCGGCCGCATCGGTGCCGAGATGCCGACCGCCCACCCACCGGGTATCCCCGCCCTGCCCGGCGAACGACTCACCGCCCCCGTGGTCGCCTACCCGACCTCCGGAGTCCGGGCGGGCCTGCTCGTCCCCGCCACGATCGACACCGAACTCGGCAGCATCCACGTCGTGCACAAGGAACTCGACTGATCCCGGCCGCACGGCGCCCGGATCCGCACGGCGCCCGGATCCGCACGGTGCCCGGATCCGCACGCCGCCCGGATCCGCACGGCGCGCGCCGCAGGCTCGACCGCCGCGATCGGGGATGTTTGTCGCCGGCACGTCAGGGCAACCGGCCGGAAGCCGCCGAGCCCGACCACCACGGAACCGCCCCGGACGCGCAACACGTATGCCGGCGAAGCCGGCCGAACGCCCGGCCACCCGGGAACCGCAACCGTCGCCGAACACCGCCGACAAGGAGCCAACACCATGTCCGATACCGACCTGACCGGTCGCCGCATCCTGGCGATCGTCACCAACTACGGCGTGGAGCAGGACGAACTGATCGTCCCGGCACGCCACTTGCGTGATCGTGGCGCCGAGGTGGACATCGCGGCGGTATCGGCGGATCCGATCCGAACACTCGTCGGCGACAAGGACCCGGGCGAGAGCGTTCATCCCACCCTCACGCTGGCCGAGGTCGATCCGGCCCGCTACGACCTCCTGCTCGTACCGGGCGGCACGCTCAACGCCGACTCGCTGCGCCTGAACGACACCGCGATCGGCATCGTCCACTCGTTCACCTCCTCGGGACGGCCCGTCGCCGCGATCTGCCACGGCCCGTGGGCCCTGGTCGAGGCCGACGTGGTCCGGGGCCGAACCCTGACTTCCTACGCCTCCCTGGAGACGGACATCCGCAACGCCGGCGGCCATTGGCTGGACGAACCGGTCGTCCAGGACGACACCGGCAATTGGGTGATGATCACCTCGCGCACCCCGGACGACCTGAAGGACTTCCTCGGCCGGATCGACATCACCCTGGCCTCGGCCTGAGCGCCACCTCCGCAGCCGGGCGCCGGACGCAGAACGCGAGAGGAGGCGGTACGCCATGGTCGCCGCACGCGAGGACGGTCGCACGCTCGTCGTCCTCGCCAACTTCGTGTCGCCGCTGACGGTCGACCTGCGTGCGGCATCGGTTCCGCGCCGGTGGTCGGAACAGGCTCCTCGCACGATCTGGCTCACCCGCCCCGGTGACGTGCTCGTGGTCCCGGTTCCGCTGTCCGAGTCCTTTTGCCACTACGCCTTCACCCGACTGGGCATGCCCCAGGACCGCGTGACCGCCGTCACCGTGCCGGACATCCCCCACGTGCCGATGGCGGACGCCGTCTCCGCGCACGGCCTGCTGGAGCCGCTGCGCGCGCTCCTGCGTGAACGCCCGCAGCCTCGTCTGCTCCCGACCGCCCTGGACGAAGGCTGCGTCGCGCTCGCCGCCGCCCTGGGCATCGGGATCGAACCCTACGAGGCGGGCGGCCCGTCGGCCCGGACCGTGCGCACCGTGGCGGACCTGAACACGAAGTCCGGCTTTCGTGCGGTGGCGCCCGGACTCGGCGTGCGCCTGCCCTACGGGGCCGTGTGCGCGGGCGCGGACCTCCCCCGCGTGATCGACGAACTCCTCGCCGCGTGGGAGCGGGTGGTGGTCAAACCCGACCGCTCCGCGGGCGGCCACGGTCTGCGCTTCGTCACCCGAGACGATCGACTCGACGAGACACGTCGACCCGCGGGCGGCCACTGGGTCGTCGAGCGATACGTGGAGCACACCCGCGCGGTCAGCGCCCAGGGGGAGTGCACACCGGATCGGGTGTCGGTGCCATTCGACGGGGAAATGCGGATGACCGGCGGCGCGTTCGCCGGATACCGGTCTCCGCCGTACGACGTCCCGGACCTCGCCCGCGCCGAATTGACCGAGTGGACCCTCGCGTTGGGGCGGCACCTGGTGGCCGAGGGCTATCGGGGCCCGTTCAGCCTGGACGCGGTCTGCACCCGGGACGGAACGCTCTACGCCCTGGAGTGCAACGTGCGGCGTACCGCGACCACCACCCCGCACGCCCTGGTCACCCGCCTCACCGGCAACGCCACTCCCGCTTGGTCCACCGGCACCGTCCGGGCCGATGCGCCGCGCTCCTTCGACACGATGGTGGAGCATCTGATCGAGGCGGGGTTGGACCATCGGCCAGAGACCGGCGTAGGCGTGATCCTCTACACGGACCGCCCCGTCGACGGCGCCGGTTGGCGCTACGTGGCCATGGCGGCCGATCACACCGGTCTCACCGAAGTGGAGGCGCGGCTCGCGGCCGCCTTCGGACACGACGACGGCTGAGGCCGACGCGCGTGTCGTCGCCGTGGTGACCGCCGGGGGCCGGCCCCGCCGGAGTTCGGATGCCGCGCTCGGGTTGCTCCGGATCGGTTCCACCGCTTCCCGCCTCGACGCCGAGCGCGTGGTCGACCGGACGGGTTCGGGCGTGGCTCGGGGACCGTCGTCGGGTACCCGGGTACCCGACGGCCATGCCGCGTGTTCGCGAGCCCCTGACCGGGCCTACGCCCGCGCCGGCCGACACGATCGACACGGAGCGTATCGAAGCGGTGACATCGCCGCCCGTACCGGCGCCACCCCGGCATCGCCCGCTGGGACACCGGCTCGGTCCCGAC
>NZ_JBHZAV010000323.1:0-6217 GCF_042754445.1 Embleya sp. NPDC059213 | reverse complement strand
GCCGAGGGCCGGGTTGCGCACGCAGGCGGCCGATTTCGCGTGGGTCAGGGCTCTCGGTGGGCGTTTCGGGTCGGTGCGGCCGGGTGGAGAGCTGTCCGTGAGCCCGGAGGGTCACGCCCCGGATCCCGAGACGGCTGCCCGGACCCGGGGTTCCTCTGACCTGCGGTTTTGTGGGATCGAGCGGCGAGAGCAGGTGCCGGGGGCCGGGTTGCGTACGCAGGGGGCCGATTTCGCGTGGGTCAGGGCTCTCGGTGGGCGTTTCGGGTCGGCGCGGCCGGGTGGAGAGCTGTCCGTGAGCCCGGAGGGTCAGGGCCCGGATCCCGAGACGGCTTCCCACCCCCGGGGTTCCTCTGACCTGCGGTTTTACGTGACCGCGCGGCGAGAGCGCGTGCCGAGGGCCGGGTTGTGCACCCCGGCGACCGCAACCGCCCACCCACGGCCCGCTCTTCTTCTCCCCTTCCGCCACCACACACCCACCACAACCCGAAACGGCCCGACCCTCTCGGGAAGGCTCCCCGGCGAACCCAACCCGGCCGCCCTCCCTCCGCGCCGTTGCCAGCGCCTTTCCGGCGAGCAACGCCCGGGTCTCGCCGGGGAGTCCAGGGCTCCTGACCGCCGGTGACCACGGGACCGGGCCCACCTCCGCCGGTCCACGCCGACCGTTTAGCACAAGGCCACCCGCTGCCGACCAAGGCGCGACCGCCGGCCGCGCACGCCCGACCCTCTCGGGAAGGCTCCCCGGCGAACCCAACCCGGCCGCCCTCCCTCCGCGCCGTTGCCAGCGCCTTTCCGGCGAGCAACGCCCGGGTCTCGCCGGGGAGTCCAGGGCTCCTGACCGCCGGTGACCACGGGACCGGGCCCACCTCCGCCGGTCCACGCCGACCGTTTAGCACAAGGCCACCCGCTGCCGACCAAGACGCGACCGCCGGCCGCAACGGCCCGGCCCACTCGGGAAGGCTCCCCGGCGAACCCGACGAAAGCACCCACCCGCTCCGCCGTTGCCAGCGCTTTTCCGGCAAGCAACACCCACCTCTCGCCGGGAAACCCAAGGCTCCCGGCCGCCGGTGACCGTGGACCCGGGCCCACCTCCACCAGCCCACGCCGACCGTTTAGCACAAAGCCACCCGCCGCCGACCAAGACGCGACCGCCGGCCGCAAACGCCCGGCCCACCCGAAAAGCCCCCTGGTGAACCTCACCGGACCACCGTCCCGCCGCGTCGCGGTTCGGGGCATGGCCGCTGGTGAGATCCATGTTCCTCAGGGACGACGTCGGCACGATGGTGATCATGCTCAACGGAGTAGCCCCGTCGGCCCCGACGGCGCATTCTCGACCCCATGCATCGGGAGCGGCCGTGGCGGGGTGGTGCGGGTGCCGTTCATGGAGGCGATGCTGCCGGCAGCCTCCGACCATGGGCCTACCCGGTGGATGGTCGCGGTGGGCCGGGCCGGGGCCGTCAGGCTCGGCGGGCGTAGGAGGCGAGGCGGTCGGCGAAGGCGGTTACGAGGTTGCGTAGTTCGTCGGGGCGCTCGATGACGAAGGGGCGGTCGAGTGCGGCGAGTAGCGGCGGCAGCCAGTCGAGGTTTTCGGCGCGTAGCTCGACGTGCTGCCAAGGCTCGGTCGCCGGATCCGCGTCTGCCGCCGAGGCGGGCTCCGCCAGGGTGGCCACGCTCGCCGGAAGGTGGGCGCGGATCTGTTCGACCGTTGCCTGGATGTGCAGCGTCACCTCGTATCGGTATTCGGCCGTGGCGAACCCGGACAACACGCGCTGTGCCGGATCGAGTCCGGCGGGTGCTTCGAACGAGCCGGGCAGGGTCCTCGCGGCGGCGATGCGATCGAGCCGGAAGGTTCGGTCCTCGCCGATCTCGGGGTCGGTGCCCGTGACGTACCACCGGCCCGCATGGGCGACGATCCCGTACGCGTGCAGCGGGCGTTCGCTGCGGCGGTCCGCGCGGTCGGTGTATGCGATCGAGATCGGCCGTCGGTGACGCACCGCGTCGGCGACGGTGAGCAGGACCTCCGCGTCGGGGTGTGCGGACCCGCCGGGCGGAGCCGTGAACGCGAGGGATTCCAGGACCGTGTCGAGTCTGCGAGCCAGGCGCTCGGGCAGCACCCGGCGGATTTTGGCCGCCGCCGTCTCGGCCGCCGTGTCCGCCGTCGTCATCGGCCCCGTCCGGCGGACGGCAGCCAGGCCGAGCAGCACGGCGAGTGCCTCGTCGTCGCCGAGCATGAGCGGCGGCAGGCGGTATCCGGGGGCGAGCCGGTACCCGCCGTAGCGGCCCCGCACCGCCTCCACCGGCACGTCGAGGTCGAGCAGGTGGTTCACATACCGCCGCACGGTCCGGCCGTCGACGTCGAGCCGGTCGGCGAGTTCGGCCACCGTTCGGATGCCGCCCGACTGCAGCAACTCCAGGAGGGTCAGCACGCGCACGGTGGGTCGGGACATATTCGGAGCTTAACGCGAATACCGGGCGGATTCTGTCCTCTATTTGTCCTAGCCTGCGGAGTACAGCCGCTTCGACAATCAGGGAGAACACCATGGACTTCGTCTCGATCCGCATCATCACCGGCGACGTCGCGCGCCTCGTCGAGTTCTACGAGCGGGCCACGGGCGTGCCGGCGACCTGGGCCACCGAGGACTTCGCCGAACTCACCACCACCGGCGCCACCCTCGCGATCGCCGGCACCCGCACGGTCCCGATGTTCGCTCCGGGGTCCGCCCGCCCGGCGGACAACCACAGCGTGATTCTCGAATTCCTCGTCGACGATGTGGACCGCGTGTACGAGAACCTGGCCGGCCTCGTCACCGACTTCGTCAACGAACCCACGACGATGCCGTGGGGCAACCGGGCGCTGCTCTTCCGCGACCCCGACGGCAACCTCGTCAACTTCTTCACCCCGGTCACGCCGGCAGCCATCGAGAAGTTCGCCCGTTGACGCCGGACACCGTCCTCCGCGCGGGAGCACGGGAGATCCCGAGGCTCCCGACGAACGCCTCCGGTGGCCCGGGCCCGCCGAAGGCGGGTGCACGACAACGCATCGCGACCCCTGCACGGAGGCCGATCCCGACGACACGACCGACGGCTCCCATGGAGCGGTCGGGCCCACAGGTCGTCCCGGTGGAGTGCCAGGGCCGAATCGGCGACGGAGCGAGCCGGCGCGGTACGCCTCCGGCTGTCGTGTCGTTTGTCGGTGGGCCCGGCGGACTGATCCGCCGGCGTCGTCGTCACGTATGAGAGTTCATGACGCGTGCCATCGTGGGAGTCCACGGCATCGGGGACTTCCGGAGTGGGAGCCCCACGACGTCGTCCAAGCCCTGGGAGGGGAGTGGCACACCCGAATCGCCGACGGGCTTTGCCGGGCGGGGCTGTCGGGGCCGTGACCGAGTCGTCCGTGGCCTACTACGTCGATCCGCTCCGCAAGTCCGGCCGACAGGGCGTGGGCGACGGCCTCGACGATCCGGATCCCGACGAGACCGAGTGCGCCCACCAGTTGCCGGACGGCGTTCGACCTGCCTGCGGGCATTGCCGCAGGGGAGTCGACCGTTTTGAGGTGGGTCAGGTCGTCGAGACCCTCGCCCGCATGCGTTTCTCGGCTCGCCCGGTACGGCTTTGTTCTCCCGAGGGAACGCCGGCGCGCGAACTCCCCTACGAGGTCCCGCCGGAGGACCAGGTCGACCGGATCACGTCGGCCGGACGATCGTCCTGACGGGGCGCGGTCCCAGGGCCCGACCTGACCATCGCCCATGCGCGCTACGGCAGGTCGAGTTGTGCCCTCGACCGCTGCACGAACGTTGGGAGGCGGCTTCAGTGCTGCCTGAGGGAGCCGAGGAAGGCTTCCCAGGTGGGGGCGGGGAAGACGAAGGTGCCTCGGGAGGGGTCCTTGGAGTCGCGGATGGCCATCGTGTCGTGGTCGAAGTGGGCGCCCTCAACGCATTGGCCGCCGGAGTTGTTGCTGTAACTCGACTTGAACCAAGCGGTGTCGGGCATGGCGGTCATTGATCAAAGCTCCTTGAGTGCCGTACGGATCAGGCTCAGGGACTCCTGGGGGCCCGGGGCGAGCGCTTGGAGATCGCTGAACGCTTCCTCGTACTTCTCGACATCGGCTTCCCGGCGGGTGACCCATGCGTCCGCCAGATTCTCCAGGTAGACGATCGGTTTGAGCGCGGCCCCTTTCGCGAACTTGAGGATGACGAACGGGCCCGCCATCCCCGGGTGCACGCCCAGCCGGTACGGGACTACCTGGACTCGTACGTTGGGGAGTTCGGAGACCTCGGCGATGTGGTCGAGTTGCCCACGGAGCAGCGCCGCGCTACCCACCTGCCGACGGAGCACCGCCTCGTTGACGATGGCGACCAACTTCAGGGGCGCCTGTTGCCGAACGAGTACTTCCTGGCGCGTCATTCGGATGGAAACGAGTCGATCGACATCGTCCGGGGGGAGTGCCGCGTGTGAGATCTGATGGATCGCTCGTACGTAGGCTTCGGTTTGCAGCAGCCCCGGTACGAACTCCGACTCGTAGTTGTGCAAGGAAGCGGCTGTCGCCTCAAGCCCGAGGAATGCCTTGAGACCTGGGCGGATGATCGGCCGGTACTGCTGTGATTGCCACCAGTCACGCTTCGTCTTCGTCACGGCGGCGTAGTCATCCAGGAGCGCACGGGTTTCCGGCGCAGCTCCGTAGATCTCACACAGGGCCATCACGTCGGAAGGCTCGACGACGTAATTCTCGCCCGCTTCCAGCCGAGTGAGTTTGGAGGGGCTCCACAGCAGCCTCTTGACGACCTGGGCGGACTTCAGGCCGGCCTCGATTCGTAGACGACGCAACTCGGCGCCAAGTTGCAGGCGGCACAAGGCGGGTGATGCGGACTCGCTGTCGCCGATCATCTGCGGTCCTCTCCATACCGGATCCAGTGTGTCGGCGGATGTTCCGCCGGAGCAAGAAACGTTCTGCGCCACAGCGGGAGGCTTCGCGCCGGCGGTAGTTCGCCTGGTGGCAGGCGAAAGCTCTCGCGGAATTTGAGTAGCGAAATTCTGCTGTGCCCATACTTTTTGTCGGGCTCATGCCGGCATGCTAATCCTCGTATCTCACACACTGCATTCACTTCCATGCAATCCGTGACGACGAACGTGCGTCCGCATGCCCGGCGAGTGTGCGAGGACAGCTTCCACGGGATCGAACGCAAGGATCCGCGATGTCTCCGTCTCCCCGTAGGTCGTGGTTGAACGACCCGCTCTGGTACCTCCATGCAGCTCGCTACGGGGCCGACCCGTACCCCGAACCTCCGGGGAGTTGCATCACATTGGCCGTCTATCGCGTCGACTCGACGGGCGTGCGGGTTCTGGTGCCGCACGCGCGCCACAAGCTCTACGCCAAGGAGCCATGGTGGGCGCAGCGCGAACCGCCCTGTGGCTGCCCGCTCGTGGACTGTCCGCTGAAGCGGCGTAGCGCCTGATTCTCCTCCCAGCGACCATGTCCCGACGGCCCCGTGGTTCCGCCCGGGCCCGTCTCGCGGGGAGCGCCCCGCGCACGGTGCGTCCCGCGTCGTGTGCGGCGGGGAGGGGCGCCGGGTTGTACGTGTTGCCGTTCGCGGCGACCCGGCGTCCGCTTCCGTTCATGAACTGCCCTGGTGCCGGCTCTCGTTCACGCGTCGCCCCGGCACCAGGGCGCCATGCCCGCAACGCGCCGATGCGGATCGCATTCGTCGCTCGGGCCCGTACGCGATGAAAGCGAGAGGCCACCCCATGGCCGGAGACAGCACGATCCGATTCACGGCCCCCGCCGGCGATCCCGTCGAGCCGCCGCCCGCGCGCACCGGGCAACCCGTCTCGGATGCACCCACGTTTGCGCTGGGTGCCCGGGTTCGTCGCGGGCCCACGCGTTGGCCGGACGGTGGCGAGGTCGTCGGGATCCGCGAGACCGAGGCCGGCCTCGTCCACACCGTTCGCCGCTGGTCCGACAAGTCCTTGTACGACGCCACCGCGGCGGAATTGACGCCGGATCCGGTGGTGTTCCCGAACCGCCCGTGCTGACGGCAGGGGAGCGGCAGTCGCCGTCGGCGGAGGCTTGGCGGTAGTCGCGTTCGCGGCCGATCGCACTGCCGATGTCGAGCGGGTGCCGGTGCGTCTCTCGGCAGTCCGATCAGCCACCGCCGTAAGGGGGGCCCCCATGGGGCGGGCCGCCCATACGGCCGGGGGGGGAGGGGGCTGTTATACACAAATA
>NZ_JBHZAV010000322.1:0-6241 GCF_042754445.1 Embleya sp. NPDC059213 | reverse complement strand
CAAGAACTACGTCTCGGCGGTCCTGAACAAACTCGGCCTCGAACGCCGGGTCCAAGCGGCGGTCTACGTCACCGAGTTGCACCAGGGCAACGAGCAGCGCCGGACCTGAGACCGACGATCGCGACCCGCACGCACCCATGTCCCCGGGCTGACAGCAGCTCGGGGGACATCGGTGGTCGACTGCCTCTCGTTCCGTCACTTCACTCCGCAGCGCTCGCGTGTGGCGGTGTGGCAACGGGGTCGGGCGGGTGGGTGAGACCGTGAGTGACCGTCTCGACACCGTCCACGGCGGCGCACAGCCGCACCACGACGTTGACGGATCTCCGCGTCCGACCGCACCAGGGCGCCCAGCAGATCGCGGCGGCTGACGATGCCCACCAGCCGCCCGGATCGGTCCACCACGGGCAAGCGCTTGACGTGGTGACGGTCCATCAGCCGGGCTGCCCACAGGGTGCCGGAGGGCGGTGTCACGGTGATCACCGGGGCTGTCATCAGATCCCGGGTGGTGAACTCCTCGTCGGACGACGCGGCGTCGGAATGCCGATCCGGACCCGACCGCATCCGCGACACCCCGGAGCCGGCGACATACGCAGGGAGCAGATCGCCCTCCGAGACGATGCCCAGCACCCGATGACCGTCGTCGACCACCGGAAGCGCACTGACCTGCCAGGTCTCCAGAACACTGTCGATGTCACGGAACTCGCGCCGGAGCCGACGGTGACGACCTCACGCGTCATGACGTCCCCGATCGTGCGGTGTGTCATGGCCCGCCTCCCGAAATCCGTGCGTCCGGGACGAGCTCGTCGGCGATGCCGTCCGCCCAGCCCTCGATCTCGGACCAGTCGCGGAAGTCCCCGAACCGCCCCCGTACCAGACGGAAGAACAACCGACCGCGGAAGGAGAGGTCGTCGCGAGCGATGGCGCCGGCGAAGCGGTGGTAATCGTGCACCTTCGCGATGGCGGAGACCTTCGCGACACTCTCCGGCGTGGGGGCGTGGCGCTCGAAGCCGCCGCCGAGCGCGCGAGCGAGGCCGACGTCGAACAGCCAGACCGGGCGGTCCGCGAGCTCGACGCAGTGCTCGTCGACGAACGCGGCGGCGGACGACAGCCAGGCACCGTCGTGGATGGCGCTGCCGAGGATGCAGGCATCGAACGGGGCCAAGTCCTCGATCTCGTCCATCGGGCCGACCCGCGCCTGCAGACCACCTCTGCGGAGGCGCTCCCCGATGCGATGGGCGATTTCCCGTGTACTGCCGTGCGCGCTTGCGTATGCGATGAGGACCTTCGTCATATGACCTCCCCGGGGACATCCTCAGCATGCGAGTGCCGTCGAGGGTGTGACAGGGCCGCGTTGCCCGGAGCCCAGGGCCATTCGGCCTACGAGTGGGCCCGCGACGGCATCTCGCTGACCTCCACCGTGACCCCGGAAGGACTCGGCCACGACCCGACGGAGCGCGCGGACAACCTGGTCGGCCTGCTCGAGGGCTACTTCGCCTCCGGCGGCTTCCACGTGAACGTCAACGTGCTCGACCGGGCCACGCTCACCGACGCCATGGAACACCCGGAGCGTTACCCGAACCTGGCCATTCGCGTGTCCGGATACGCGGTTCGCTTCGTCCGCCTGACGCGCGAGCAGCAACTCGACGTGATCAGCGGGACCTTCCACGGGCCAGGGGAGCACGATGCGACAGGTCCCGGGCCCGCGCAAGGTCGGACATGTGGGCATGGTGCACTCGCGGGACATGTCCACGGGCGTGGACGGGCCCGGGACCCGCTTCGTGCTCTTCGTGGGCGGCTGCCCGCTGCGCTGCCTGTACTGCTCCAACCCGGACACCTGGCACCTGCGCGACGGTCGGTGCACGGACGTCGACGAGGTGATGGACAAGATCATTGGCTGCCGGGACTTTCTGCCCGCGAGCGGCGGGGGCGTGACGATACACATCGTTGCCGACGCTCGAACTTGTCGGGCGGGTGCGCGCACAGTTCCGCGTGCACGGACTCCGCGCCTACTGAGGGAGTTGGCCGATGCGCTCGATCGGCTGATTCGGGCCCTCCCATGCACTACGCGCACGCGCCCCTCCCGGTCGTGCCGTCGGACCGAGTCCGCGCCGCCGAACGCGCCGAGACCGCCGAGTGGTTCACCACCCGGCGGTCTCGGTTTACGCGGTCGGGACGAGTCAGTCGATGGGGATCAGCAGGACCGGCGCCTTGCTGTGGTGCAGCAGTACATGGGTGACGTGGCCCAGGTTGGGGCCGAAGCGACCGTGGCGGCGGTGGGCGGCCAGCACGATCAGGTCGGCCTCGTCGGTGGTGGCCAGGAGCACGTGAGCAGGGACGTCACATACGGCCTCCTCGGTGACGGACACGTCGGGATACTTGTCCACGAGCGGGGCCAGAGCGGCGCGGAGCGTGGCCTCGGCGGCCTTGCGTCCTTCGTCACCGGACCACAGCGTAGCCGCGTAGGGCGCCGCAGGGGACACCGGCGGAGTCCACGCGTGCACAGCGCGCAGGGGCACACCGCGCGCACGTGCCGCAGCGAACGCGGCCTCGCCAGCGGGGTGGCAGTCGAAGTCGGAGATGCCCACGACGACCGTGCCCGGCTCGTCCGCCGGGGCGTTGGTGTGTCGCGCGTGGACGACGAGGACCGGACACCGTGAGGAGGCGGCGACGGACAGCGAGACCGAACCCAGCAATAGGCCGACGAAACCGCCCCGACCGCGATTGCCGAGGACGAGGCGCCGCGCGCTCGCCGGCCTCCTCCAGGGCGGGGATGGTTCGGGCGAGGGTGACGGTGGTGACGATCACCAGGTCGGGTTGCCGCCGGCGGGCCCGATCGGCGGCCCTGACAACGAGAACCTCCGCCTCGCCCCGCAACTGCGCGGCGCAGCCGTCCCCTTCGCGGGACGGGGCCCATTCGACGACGTGCAGCACCTCCAGCGGTACGTGTCGCAGGGCCGCCTCGTCGGCGGCCCGATCGGTCGCGAGGTCCGAGACAGGGGAACCGTCCACGCCCACGATGACGTGACCGCGCACGGTCGCGTCGTCGGCACCTGCGGTTGCACCGGCCGACGTGTTGTCGTTCACGTTGAACTCCTGGGATCCAGTGGGTATTGGGTACGGATTACCGGTGAGACCGTGATTTCGCCGCAGGTGCGCCGCGCGGATCGCCGACGGTGGTCGGAGCGCCTCGTTGCGACCCCGACCGTCGCGTAGCCGGTGAACCTGCCGTGCTCGCTACGGTCGTCGCCGACGTCGTACGACGGCCTGTCCCCGACGGGGAAGGGGCGACAGGGCCGTTCGGCCCCGGGTGGTTCAGGCGGAAACACGGTCGACGGGTGGAGTCGGCCGTCCACGGCACGGCGGTGCGATTCGGAGCGACGGCTCGAACTCGATCCGAGCCGGTTGCTCCGAGCACATCGCAGGCCCCGGACGCCGAAGCGTTCCCGAGCCCGCGTGATCTCAGCCCGCCGCAGGGCCGTTGTTCGACGAATGGGGTGGTCCGTACAGGTCCGGCAGTCGCAGTCGACTCGCCTGAGGGCGCGGCGATCACCCGCCCCCACGCGAGGGTGATCGCTCGCCCGACGCGGCCGATGCGGCCGCGGGCGTGGGGTACCGAGTCCTGCTCAACGGCCGGGCGAGCGGCGGGTGAAGTGTGCCGGGCCGGGCCTGATGTGGCTGTCGTCGAAGTCGAAGGTGAGGGTGTGAGTCACGCTTTCGACGCCGTCGACGGCACGGCACAGCCGCACCACGATGTCTATGAGACTCCGGTTGTCGACCGCACCGGACAGGCACACCACGGCGTCGCGCACGTCGACCCCGATCGTGCCGGGCTCCAGCCACAGCGCGCCGCGCAGGACGTCGTGCTCGATCTCGTCCCGGATCTCGGTGTCCGGGCGCAGGAAGGTGCGCAACAGGTCGCAGCGGCTGACGATGCCGATCAGCCGACCGTCGGCGTCGACCACCGGGAGGCGCTTGACGTGGTGGCGGTCCATCAGACGCGCGCCGCGCAGTGTGCTCGAGACCGGTTCCACGCTCACCACAGGGGTGGTCATCAGTTCGTGCGCCGTGTGGCCCTCGTTCGTGGTGTGTCGGTTCGCCAGTCGGCGCGGGCCCGGCAGGAGGTGGGCGTCCTCGGCCTGCTCCACCCGGGCACGAAGCAGGTCGGCCTCCGAGACGATGCCCAGGATCCGCCGCTCGTCGTCGACGACCGGCAGGGCGCTGATCCGCCGGGCGTCCAACGCGGCGACGATGTCCTGGAACTCGGTGTCGGGACCGACGGTGACGACGTCACGGGTCATGACATCCTCGATCCTGCGTTGCAACATGCGAACCCCCTGGTCGATATGCGGCGAGTCACCGAGGCATCGACGGCGACGTCTTCGGCCGGACACCACGAGCGTGTCGCCGATTCGGGTGCCGTCACAGGGTCGCGTTGCCCGGTGCACCGGGCCCTTCGGCCCGGTCCGGTCCGCGTCCCGGCGTAGGTGTGCCGTACGACCCGAGCGGGCGTGATGACCAACGGCGTCCCCACCGGGACCTTCGGCACCGGCGTGCCGGCGCTCCGGCGGCCACGCTGCAAGCGTTCGACCGGAGCAGTTCCGCCACGGCACACCGCCTCGCTCGGTCGAATCCATCGCGACGACGAGGATTCGCCATGCTCAGGAAAAGAACGGCCCCTTCCCACGTCACGGCCCGGGAACCGGGCTCCTCCACCGAGGGGGCACGCCGCTCCGCCTCCACCTTCGGTCTGCCCACCGCCACGGCCCTGGTGGTGGGCAGCATCATCGGCACCGGCGTGTTCGCCCTGCCGGCCGCGCTCGCACCGTACGGCCCCATCTCCCTGGTGGCGTTCGCCATCGTCACCGTCGGCGCCCTGGCGCTTGCGGTCACGTTCGGGCGGTTGTCCCGGCGGGTCCCCGGCAGCGGCGGCCCCTATGTCTACGCCCGGGAGGCGTTCGGCGAGTTCGCCGGGTTCCTCAACGCCTGGTCGTACTGGATCACCGCGTGGGCGGGCAACGCCGCGATCGTGGTGGCCTGGGTCGGCTACGTCGAGGTTTTCGTCAACACCGGTCACAACACGTGGGGTTCGGTCGCCATCGCGCTGACGGGCCTGTGGATCCCCGCAGTGATCAACCTGGCCGGCCTGCGCAGCATGGGTGCCTTCCAGATCGTCACCACCGTGCTCAAGTTCGTCCCCTTGATCCTGATGGGCACCATCGGCCTCTTCTTCCTGGACACCGACAACCTCGGCGCCTTCAACGCGCGAGGCGGATCGCCGATGGGAGCGATCTCCGCCGCCGCGGCCATCGCGCTGTTCAGCTACATCGGCCTGGAGACGGTCTCGGTCGCGGCCGGCCGAGTCCGTGAGCCCGGCCGCAACGTGCCCCGCGCCACGGTGTACGGCACCCTCGCCTGCGCGGCGGTCTACCTGCTCGGCACGCTCGCCGTCTTCGGCGCCGTCCCTCACGCCGAACTCGTAGCCTCCACTGCGCCGTTCACCGACGCCGCCGACAACATGGCGGGCGGCTCGTGGGCCGGCGACGCGGTCGCGGTGGCCGCGATCGTGTCCGGGATCGGCGCGCTGGGGGGCTGGACGATGATCTGTGCCGAGATGCCGTACGCCGCCGCCCGCGAGGGCCTGTTCCCCAAGGCGTTTGCCCGCAAGCGCGGCGACACCCCCGTCTTCGGCATCCTTGCCGCCACGGTCTTGGCCTCGCTGATCACGGTGGCCGCCTACACCAGCTTCGACCACGTGTTCACCAGCATCGTGTTGCTGAGTGTCCTGACCGCCGCGATCCCCTACCTGTTCTCCGCCGCCGCCCAGCTTTACTGGCTCGTCACCCACGCCCGCCGGGCGAGTCGAGGCCGCTTCGCCCGTGACGTGCTGGTGGCGGGCACCGCCTTGGCGTTCTCCTACTGGTCGATCCAGGGCAGCGGCTACCAGACCGTCTACTACGGGCTGTTCGCCGTGCTCCTGGGCATCCCCGTCTACATTTACCTCAAGCGCGACCTCGGCGAATACGGCGAACAGGCGGGCCCCGCCCCGACTGTGTCCCCCGAGGAGCCTGCCTCCCCGCACGTTGCCCCGAGGCCCCGAGGGCACGCTGCTTGACCATCCGGGCGGGCGCGAAGTTGCTCACACGTCGCGGGGGCGGGCGGGGGGCGAGCGGGCCCGCCGCGGGGGCGGCCCCCCAGGGGGGCCGGCGCGCGCGGGGCGGGGGGGGGGGGGGGGGCCCCCCCG
>NZ_JBHZAV010000321.1:0-6242 GCF_042754445.1 Embleya sp. NPDC059213 | reverse complement strand
GCGCCTCCGCGCCTCCGCGCCTCCGCGCCTCCGCGCCTCCGCGCCTCCGCGCCTCCGCGCCTCCGCGCCTCCGCGCCTCCGCGCCTCCGCGCCTCCGCGCCTCGGGGCCGTGTGTGGGGTTTGGTGGTTTCGGCTCGGCGTGCCGTTGCCCGGTGGGGGGTCGGCAGGGTTGGGTGGGGGCGGTGGTGTGGGAGGAGCCGGGTGATGGTGGATCTTGTGGCTGTTGTGGGTGACCTGGAGGCGGAGGGGGCCGCGCTGGATCGGCTCGTCGGCGGGTTGGCGGCGGAGGAGTGGGCCATGGCGACGCCCGCGCCGGGGTGGACCATTGCCCATCAGATTGCCCACCTGGCCTGGACCGACGACCGGGTCCGGCTCGCGGCGACCGATCCGGTCGGCTTCGCCGCCGGCGTCGCGGATGCCTCGGCCGATCCGGACGGCTTCGTGGACCGAGGCGCCGAACAGGGCGCGGCGGCGCCGCCGGACCGGATTCTGGCCGGCTGGCGCGCCGGTCGGGACACGGTGGCGAAGGTGCTGGCGGCGGTACCGTCGGGCGGGCGGTTGCCCTGGTACGGCCCGCCGATGAGCGCCGCGTCGATGGCCGGCGCCCGGATCATGGAGACGTGGGCGCACGGACAGGACGTCGCCGACGCGCTCGGTGTACACCCCCGGCCCACCGCCCGGCTGCGCCACGTGGCCCGGATCGGTGTCCGGGCCCGGGATTACGCCTATTCCGTACACGGACTTCGCCCACCCGAGCGGGAGTTCCGGATCGAACTGACCGGCGGGCCCGAACTCGGCGGCGCCTGGACGTACGGCCCCGAGGACGCCGCCGAGCGGGTGACCGGGCCGTTGCTCGACTTCTGCCTCCTGGTCACCCGCCGCCGACACCCGGACGACCTCGCCGTCCGGGCGCACGGCGCCGAGGCGACGAGGTGGCTGAATATCACCCAGTCCTACGCCGGTCCACCCGGACCGGGTCGCGCCCCGGGGCAGTTCGGCTGAGGCGGCCCTCGGCGCGGCGGGGTGATCGCCGTGCACCCGTGCGGGTCGAGGTGAAGCGTCGGCCGAGTATCGCCTGGTGCCGCGCCGGCCCCCGGGCCGGGCTGCGCCCGGGGCCGACCGGCTGAAGGGCCCCGCGCTCGGCGCGGTTTCGTTGATCGCCGTGCAGCTGTGCGGGTCGAGGTGGCGCGTCGGCCGAGTATCGCCCGGTGCCTCGCCAGGCCCCCGGGCCGGGCTGCGCCCGGGGTCGATCGGCTGAAGGGCCCCGCGCTCGGCGCGGTTTCGGTGATTGGCGTGTACCCGTGCGGGTCGAGGCGGCGCGTGTCGACGGGCAAGTCGCCTCGCGGTGGGCGCGGTTCCAGGCCCACCCCGACCAACGCCTGCCTGTGGACGTGTCGTCGTGTGTGTCCGGGCCATCCGTTCGGCCCTGCCGGGGGGCCGGATGTCGCTCGCCCGCAGGTCGGTGCGCCCGGATCGGGTCGCGTGGGATTCGGCATGGTTGCGGGGTCAGTTCGCGTTGGGTCGCGGGCCGGTGTAGACGCCGACGGCTCGATAGCGGAGGCCGGGTTGGGCGTATTCCTCCAGGGCGTGGGCCAGCCAGCCGATCGTGCGGGCCATCGCGAAGATCGCCTCGCCGGCGTCCGGCCGCATGTCCATCGCGTGCGTCACCGCCGCGAGCGCCAGGTCGACGTTGGCGAACAGGTCCTCGCGGGCCGCCGTTTCCCCGGTCAGCGCATCGACGGCCGACAGCACTCGGGCGACCCGGTCGTCCCGCGCGGCCGGTTCGCGCAGCAGGCCCAACAGCAGTTCGGCCCGCGGATCGCGGTCCACGTAGAGCACGTGGCCCAGGCCGGGCAGATGCTCGCCGGCCCGGAGCCGGTCGGCGACCGCCATCGTGGGCCCGCCCGCCGGATCCAGCGCGTCGCGCAGGAAGCGGTGGGTCAGCCCGATCGCCGCTCCGTGGTGGCGGCCGTCGACCACACCCAGCCCGGCGGACACCACGGCGTACACGTCCGCCCGCGCGCTCGCCGCCACCCGTGCGGCCAACGTCGACACCGCCAGGTCGTGGTCGGCCAGCAACACCAGCGCGGCGTTCAGCAGATACAGGTGCTCCGGTGTGGCCGGCCGAGCGGTGAGTTTCGGCCACAGCCGCTCGGCGAGCGCGGTTCCGGTCGGCGGTCGGGCGCCCGCACACGCCGGCAGCGCGTCGGCGATCACCGCCAAGAGCGTCTCGCCGCCGCGCACGACCGCCGGTTCGGACAGGTCGTAGCGCAGCGGATCGGTCGTGCCGGTGGCGGCCACGATCATCCGGATCCGGTCGATCAGCCGGGCGCTGTCCGGCAGCAGGGCGACCGTACGACGGACCGCCTCGGCCCGTGCGGCGGCGACCTCGAACGGGGGCACGTCCGCGAGTTCGGCCCGCCACAACCAGTGCGCCACCGATTCGACGGGATGGTCGGCCAGTTCGCGCACATCCCGGCCGCGGTAGTACAGGTGGTCGTCGGCGAGCAGGGTCAGTCGGGTGTGGATGCGTTCGATCGACCCGTTGGGGTCGCGCCGCCCGCCGCTGCGCTCCGCCAGTGCCTCCACCTCGGCGGTGGCGAACCGGCTGCCGCGTTGCCGGGACTCGCGCACGCTGGTCAACAGACCGCGACTGACGTAGGCGTAGATCGTCTCGGGTTTGACCCCCAACCGCTGCGCGGCCTGGGCGGTGGTCAGGTAGTCCTGCGGGTAATCCTGCTCACTGCCACCGCCCGAAACCTTGCGCCGACCAGCCATTTCGTTCGAACCTCCGGCTCATATTGATGTAGTCAACATTGACGATAGTTGATGCCGTGATCGACATTCGTGGTGGCGGGTCGTGCGGCTCCGCCGAGGATGGAGGCATGTCATGGCAGTCGTCGGCAACGAGCGAATCGACGTACCCCGGGGCCTGAAGGGGGTGGTGGTCACCGACACCGAACTGGGCGACGTCCGAGGCGCCGAGGGTTTCTACCACTACCGGCAGTACTCGGCGATCGAGCTGGCGGGCACCCGCAGCTTCGAGGACGTGTGGTTCCTGTTCGTGCACGGCCGGTTGCCCACGGCCGAGGAGCAGGCTCCGTTCGCCGCGGAGATCGCCCGACTGCGGGTGTTGCCCGAGGAGTTGCGGCCGGTGTTGCGCTCGATCGCGCTGGCCGGCGACCGGTTCGACCCGCTCGCGGGGCTGCGGACCGCGCTGTCGCTGGTCGGCGCCGCGCGCAACCTGCCGCCGCTGTGGGAGTCCGCGCCGCCGCGGCGCGCGGCGGACGCGATGCTGATCGGCGCGGTGACGCCGACCATCCTGGCGGCGCTGCACCGCATCCGCGCCGGCGCCGAGCCGCTGGAGCCGCGCGCCGACCTGTGCACGGCGGCCAACTGGCTCCACCTGGTGACCGGAAGGGAGCCGGAGCCCGTCCAGGTGGCCGCGATCGAGCGCTACCTGATCGCGACCGTCGACCACGGCTTCAACGCCTCCACGTTCACCGCGCGAGTGATCGCTTCCTCGGGAGCGGACCTGGTCTCGGCGGTGGCCGGCGCGATCGGCGCGTTCTCCGGCCCGCTGCACGGCGGTGCGCCGGATCGGGCCCTGGAGGCGCTGGACGAGATCGGCTCGCCGGAGCGGATCGACGCGTGGGTGCGGGCCCGGATCGGCGCGGGCGAGCGGATCATGGGCTTCGGCCACGCGGTCTACCGCACCGAGGACCCGCGCGCGGTGATGCTGGCCGCGATCGCGGCCGAACTCGCCGAACAGGCCGACGCGCAGGGGGTCGAGCTGGTCGAGTTCGCCGCCGCGGTGCACCGTCGGGTGACCGGGATCCTGGCCGAGTTGAAGCCGGGGCGCGAGTTGCACGTCAACGTGGAGTTCTACGCGGGCGTGGTGATGCAACTGTGCGGGATTCCGCGCAGCATGTTCACCCCGACATTCGCCGTGAGCCGGGTGATCGGGTGGTGCGCGAACATCCTGGAACAGGCCGAGGACACCAAGATCATCCGCCCGAGCGCCCGCTACACCGGCCCGCAACCGCCCCAGCCGGTCCCCGGCGCCTGACCGACCGGGGCCGCGCCGCTCTTCCTGCGGGGACCGCCGGTTCGCCGTGCGGGCGTTCGCCCGGGAGCCGTGCCGGGAGGCAATTGGTCCAGACCTATTGACAGTTCACTCGCCCCGGCGGTCAACTCGTCTGGCACACAGGCATCCCGGCACCCCGGGTGCGCCCGGACGGCCTGCGCATGCCCTGCGCCGAGGCAGCCTGACGTCCCATCAGGCAGTGCGGTGCCGACCCGGGTCCACCCTCCCTTGCACGCAACGCCCACGCCCGCAGGCAACCGCCCGGGCCGGTACGGGAGGAACACCCCACGATGGCACCGACACGTCCCCCAACCACCCGCGCGGACCGGCCCCCCGCCCGCCGCCGGCGCACCCGCACCCCGCGCCGCTTCCTGACCGGCCTGCTCACCGCATGCGCGATGGCCACCACCGGCTTGATCGCGCTCGCCGCGCCCGCACCCGCCGCCGCCGAACTGGTGGTCAACGGCGGCTTCGAGTCCGGCCTGTCCGGCTGGACCTGCTCCGGCGGCTCCGGCAGCGCCACGAGCACGCCGGTGCACACCGGCACCGGCGCCCTCAAGGCCACTCCGGCGGGCGGCGACAACGCCCGATGCAGCCAGACCGTGGCCGTGCAACCCGACTCCGACTACACCGAATCCGCCTGGGTCCAGGGCTCGTACATCTACCTCGGCGCCACCGGCACCGGCACCACGGACGTCTCCACCTGGACCTCCGCCGCCTCCACGTGGCAAAAACTCACCACCACGTTCCGCACCGGCCCACGCACCACCAGCGTCACGCTCTTCCTCAACGGCTGGTACGGACAACCCGCCTACCTCGCGGACGACGTGTCGCTCGTCGGCCCCGGCGGCAGCACCACGATCCCGGCCGTACCCACCGGCCTGGCCGTGGCCGGCAGCACCGCCCGCAGCGTCTCGCTCACCTGGTCCGCGGTCCCCGGCGCGACCGGATACGACGTCTACCGCGCCGACACCAAGGTGGCCACCGTCGCCGCCCCCGCCGCCGAGATCCCGGGCCTGACCCCCGAGACGAGCTACACCTTCTCCGTCGCCGCGAGCAACACCGCGGGCACGTCCGCGCGTTCGGCCCCGGTCACCGCCACCACCGGCCCGGACGGGCCCGGCGGCGAGGACCCGACCGGCCTGCCCAAGCGGGTGATGACCGGCTACTGGCACAACTTCGTCAACGGCTCCTCGAACCTGCGCCTGCGCGACGTCCCCACGTCCTACAACCTGGTCGCGGTGGCGTTCGCCGAGGCCGACCGCACCCGCTGGGGCGCGGTCACCTTCGGCGTCGACCCGGGCCTGTCCACCGCGCTCGGCGGCTACACCAACGCCGACCTCAAGGCCGACGTCGCGCTGATGCACGCCCGCGGCCAGAAGGTGATCCTGTCCGTCGGCGGCGAACTCGGCGCGGTCTGGGTCGGCGACAGCGCGTCGGCCGCCACCTTCGCGAGCACCACCACCGCGCTGCTGCGCGAATACGGCTTCGACGGCGTCGACATCGACCTGGAGAACGGGGTCAGCCCCACCTACATGGCCACCGCGCTGCGCGCCATCCGGGCGCAGATCGGCACGAGCCTGATCATCACGATGGCCCCGCAGACCCTGGACATGCAGTCCAACCAGGCCGCGTACTTCCAACTCGCCCTGGGCATCAAGGACATCCTGACCATCGTGCACATGCAGTACTACAACTCCGGAACCATGTTCGGCTGCGACCAGAAGCTCTACGCCCAGGGCGGCGTGGACTTCCTGACCGCCCAGGCGTGCATCCAGCTCCAGGGCGGCCTGCGTCCCGATCAGGTCGCACTCGGCGTGCCGGCCACCGGGCGCGCGGCCGGCAGCGGCTACGTCTCACCCGGCGTGGTGAACAACGCCCTGGACTGCCTGGCCGCGGGCACCAACTGCGGGAGCTTCCGGCCCACCACCACCGCGCCCGGCATCCGCGGCGCGATGACGTGGTCGGTCAACTGGGACGCGACCGCCGGCTACGCCCTGGCCAACAGCATCTCGGCGCACCTGCGCACGATGCCCTGACGGCCGACGCCCCACCCGCACCCCTACCCCGGCGGACGAAGGTCCGCCCACAGCGCGACCGCACCGGTCGCGCGCGGCGCCGTCGCCTCGGCGGCGCCGCCGCCCCCCCACCCCCC
>NZ_JBHZAV010000320.1:0-6304 GCF_042754445.1 Embleya sp. NPDC059213 | reverse complement strand
GCGGGCGGGGCCCCCACGACGGGGTTTTTGCATGCGTGGGCAGGGTGCGGCCGGTGCCCTGTGGCGGGCGTACGGGTGAACCTCCGTCGGTCCGGAGCGTCCGGCGGCGGCGATGCTTGACATGATTCGGCTAACGGTGTTAGCTACGTGATCGTAGGGATCGACGGCATCAGCACATGGGGGAGAGATCATGACTACGGAGTTTCTGGAGATCGACGGCGGCCGACTCGCCTACGACGTGAGTGGGCAGGGACGATTGATCGTGCTCTCGCACGGCATGGGCGACAACAGATCGTCCTATCGCGGCGTCGCCGAGCGACTCGTGGCGGCGGGGTATCGGGTCGCCTGTGCGGACCTGCGCGGCCACGGCGAATCCACCGTCGGATGGTCCTCGTACACCCGCACCGACACCGCCGAGGACCTGCTCGCCCTGATTCGGCACCTGGGCGGTCCGGCCGTGCTCGTCGGCCACTCCTTCTCGGGCGGCTCGGCCACCATCGCCGCCGCCCGCGCACCGGAGCTGGTCGACGCGATCGTGGAGATCAGCCCGTTCACCCGGGCCCAGAAGGTCGACGCCAAGGCGATGTTGTCGAACGCCCGCTACCGCAAGGGCATGCTCCTGCTGATGGGCACCGGCCTGCTGCGCAGCGTCGGCGTCTGGAAGCGCTACCTCGCGCACGCCTACCCGGGGACCAAGCCCGCCGGCTTCGCCGCACACGTCGCCGCCCTGGACACCGAGCTGAGCCGACCGGGCCGGATGGCCGTGGTCGCCAAGATGGGCATGTCCGCCCCCACCGACGCCGGCGCCGTCCTCGGCGACATCCGCTGCCCCGCGCTGGTGATCGAGGGCACCCTCGACCCGGACTGGCCCGACGCCGCCGCCGAAGGCACCGCCATCGTCACGACGATGCCTCCGGGCCTGGGCCACCTGGAAACCATCGAGGGCGCCGGCCACTACGCCCACGCCCACTTCCCGGACCGGGTGGCCGCCACCATCCAGACCTTCCTGACCGACAACACCCGCCCCTGACCCCACCGTCCGCACGACTCGGGACGACGCCGGGACGGTCAGTGGCGGCGCAGGCGCGTGATCGCCTCGGCCTTGGGGGTGTAGGCGTGGGGGAGGTGGAGGCCGGTGGTGAGGGCGGCCAGGACCTCCTCCTCGGCTCGGTGGTAGGTGAGCGCGTCGGCGAGCAGTGTGGTCGCGTCGGCGGCCGGCAGGGCGACCGCGCCGCCGTCGTCCAGCAGGATCGGGTCGCCGTCTGCCACCGGGGTGCCGGCGATCTCGATCGGGCCGCCGATCTCGGCGACCCGGACGGCGCCCCCCGGACCCGCCGTGGCCTCGGCCAGCGCCCACAACCGCAGGCCCAGCCGGGCCACCGCCGACACGTCCCGGACACTGCCCTCGACCAGCGCGCCGACCGCCCCCCGGCCCAGCGCGGCGGCGGTCAGGATCTCGCCCCACACCGCACCGGGCGCCGCGTCCGCCCCCGCGATCACCACGACCCGGTCGGTCAGGTCCTCCGCGAGCAGCGCGTGCAGCGGCTTGAGGCCGGGCGCGCTCCGGCCGGCCACGATCCGGACCGTCCGGGCCACCCCCAGCACCGCCCCCTCGCCCCGACGAAACGGTCGGAGCGGCGGGGTCAACCAGCCGGTGCGGCCCCGGAGTTGCAGCAGATCGGCGAGTGCGGCGGTGGCGGGCAGCGACGACGGGGCGAGGTCGGTCACGGAGCGGTCCTCTCGGTCAGCAGGAACTTGCGGATCTTGCCGACGGAGGTGCGCGGCAACTCGTCCACCCGCTCGAAGCGCACCGGCCGCTTGGATTTGGCGAGCCGATCCGCGCACCAGTCGGCGAGGTCGTCGAGCGCGGTCGGGCCGGCCTCGGGCACGGCCACCACGAACGCGACCGGTACTTCGTCGCGCACGTCGTCCGGCGTGCCCACCACCGCGGCCTCCAACACCGCCGGATGCTCGGCCAGTACCGCCTCGATCTCCACCACCGAGACGTTCTCGCCGGCGACCTTGAGCACGTCGCCGCGCCGCCCGGCGAAGTGGAAGTGGCCGCCCGGGTCCACCCGGGCGCGGTCGCCGGTGACGAACCAGCCGTCCCGATAGGCGGCGGCGGTCGCGGCCGGGTCGTCGAGGTAGCCCGCGAACAGGCTCACCCCGGGTTCGCCGCCGACCACGATCTCGCCGTCCGCGGTCGGCTCGCCGGTCGCCGGATCGTGCACGGCCACGACACAGCCGGGCGTCGGCCGGCCCATCGATCCCGGTACCGGCGTGCCGGCGGGATTGCTCAGGACGGCCGGGATGGTCTCGGTCATGCCGTACAACTGGCGGGGCCGACAACCGCCGAGCAGGGCCGCGAAGCGCTCGTACTGGTCGTCGGTGACGTTCTGCGCGTACCAGCAGTGCCGCACCCGCAGCCCCGACGGCGCGTCCCGACTGCGGGTGCGGGCCAGGATCATCCGGATCGGCGCGGCGAACAGGCTTGCGTGGGTGACCTCGTGCCGGGCGGCCTGTGCCACGAACCGGCTCGCGGAGAACGCGGGCAGCAGCACGACGCTCGCGCCGACGGTGATCGCGGCGGCGAACGAGTAGTACTGCGCGTTCGCATGGAACATCGGCAACACCACGAACTGCCGGTCTTCGAGGGTGAGTTCGGCGGCGGCAGCCATCACGGCGCCGGCGAAGGCGTAGTTGGCCTGGGTGACCATTACGCACTTCGGCTCGGCCGTGGTGCCGGACGTGAACATCAACCCGGCCAGGTCGGCGGGACCGGGTGGCTCGGCACCGGCGGTCGTGGGTCGACCGAGCAGGATCGCCAGATCGGTGTCGTCCTCCGCGATCTCGACCACGGTGGTGCCGGTCTCGTGCGCCGCGGCTCGGTAGTCGGCGGCCCGTTCGGGCGCGCAGAAGCCGATTCGCGCACGGGTCCGGCGCAGGTGCGCGGCCAGCTCGGGGGTTCGCGCGGAGGGATCGGAGCACACCATCGCCGCGCCGAGGCGGGCCGCCGCGAGCCACAGCGCGACGTACGCCGGGCAGTTGCGCAGCGCGATGCCGACCCGGTCGCCGGCGCCGATGCCGCGCGCGAGCAGCCCGCCGGCCACGCGGGCGACCAGGTCGTCGAACTCGGCGTAGGTCCAGCGGGTCACGCTCCCGTCGGGCGCCTCCCAGATCAGGAACGGCGCGTACGGGTGGGCGGCGACCGTGTCGGACCAGCGCGCCGCGAAGGTGGGCGGTACGGACGTCATGTCGACCTCCAGGTACATCAACGAGGGAGCGGACGGAAACGCACAACGAGCCGAACACGACCAACGGTCCCGGGACAACCGACAACGGACCGCTTCCCACGCGGTCGAGCGCACGCGGGACGGCGCCCCCGGGGCCGATGGCTTCCCGCGCGGGTCGATCGACAACCAAGCAGCCCCGCGGTCCCACAACCGAGCAGAGTCCCGCGCCCGGGTTGCCGGGCCGCCGGGCCCATCGGCGTCAGTGCCCTCGTGCGCGGCCCTCGACACCCGGTGGCCCCGGGATTCGCCCGGTCCACCGGCGCGAGCGCCCTCGTGCGCGGTCCTCGGCGCCGGTGGACCCGAGAGCCGGCGGACCCGGCGGTCCACACGCGACCGCGGCCCCGCGAGCCGTTGGGTCCGCCGACCCGCGGGACCCGGTGGCCCCCCGCGATTCGGCGGACCCGCCGAACGCACCCACCGACCACCCGCCACCCGTCGTCAGGTCACCCGTGTGCCGCGACGGCCTCTTGCGGCGGTGTTCCGTAGCCGCCGCCGCCCGGGAGTTCCAGGCGGACCACGTCGCCCGGTTGGAGGGTGATTCGGGCCTGGGTGCGGACCGGTTCGCCGTTGACCAGGAAGCGTCCGGTGGCGCCCTCGCCGCCGCCGAAGATGCCGCGTGGGCCGCGCGCGAGTCGGCTGGCCACCGCGTTGAGGACCCATGGCGAGGGCGAGTCGACGGTGAACTCGATGGTCTGGCCCATCCCGCCCTCCTGCGCCCCCGCGCCACCCGAGCCGCGCCGAAGTTCCTTGCGCAGGAAGCGGATCGGCGCGGACGCCTCGACCACCTCCAGCGGCACGGCGGAAACGCCGGTCGGATAGGACGTGGTGGACAGACCCGGCTTGCTCGCCCGTGCGCCGACGCCGCCCGCGTAGGTGAACATCGCGGTGATGAACGGCTTGCCCTCCGCGTCGTGCCCGCTCACCTGCATGGTCCACACCGCCGCCGAGCCCTCGGCCATCACCGCCTCCGGCAGCGCCTGCGACATCGCGTTCAGCAGCGGCATCGGCAGGAACATGCCGACCACGTGCCGCGCCGTGCACGGCGACGGGGACACCGCGTTGACGATGCTGCCCAGCGGCGCCTCGACCCGGATCGGCGCGAGCGAACCCGCGTTGTTGGGCACGTCCGGATTGAGCAGGCTGCGCAGCGTGAACGTGGTGTACGCGTGCGTGTAGTTCTTGACCACGTTGATCCCGAACGGGCTCGCCCCGGACGAACCGGCGTAGTCCACCAGGATCTCGCCCGCCTCGGGGTCGATGGTCACCGCGACCTTGATGGTGATCTCCGAGCCGTCCGCGAGGTCGAGGATCGACGCCGACTCGTAGGTGCCGCCCGGCAGTTCCCGGATGGCCCGACGGGTGGCCTCCTCGGAGCGGCGGATCACCTCGTCGCCCAGGTCCTCGATGTCGTCCAGCGCGTACGCGTCCAACAGTGTCTTCAGCCGGGCCGCGCCCACCTCGCCGGAGGCCATCTGGGCGTGCAGGTCACCGGCCATGTGGGTGGGTTGCCGGACGTTGGCCAGCACGAAGTCCCAGACCGGCTCGTTGCGTTCGCCGCCGACCATGAGCTTGCTGATCGGGATCCACAGACCCTCCTCGAACACGTCCCGGGCGCCCGCGCCGATGCCGTAGCCGCCGACGTCGGTGTGATGGATGGTGGATCCGAAGAACGCGATCACCCGCCCGCCGCGCCAGACCGGCACCAGGACGGTCACGTCCAGGAGTTGGCCCGCGGTCTGGTACGGGTCGTTGGTGACCAGCACGTCGCCGGGGGCCAACGAGTCGACCGGATGCCGGTCCAGGATGTTGCGACACGCGATGGCCAGCGAGTTGATGTGGCCCGGAGTGCCGGTGACGGCCTGGGCGACCATCCGACCGCGCCGGTCGAACAGCGCGTTCGCCAGGTCGCCCGCCTCGCGCACGATCGGGCTGAACGCGGCCCGCTGGAGGGCCTTGGCCTGCTCGTTGACGGTGGCGACGAGAGAGCCCCACAGGACTTCCAACTCGATCGCGTCGAAGGTGCGGGTCACGCGGATCCCTCCTCGGTGCCGGCGGGGGTGGCGACGGCGGTGGTGGCGGTGGCGATGATCGAGCCGTCCGGGGCGACTTCGCAGGACCAGCCGTCCGGGATGACCGACGTGGTCTCGCGCTCCTCGACCAGGGCCGGCCCCACGAAGCGGTGTCCGGCGCCGAGCTCGGCCCGGCGGTACACCGGCACCTCGACGGCGGGGGCGCCGAGCCGGAAGCGGGCCGCGCGATGACGGTCGGGCGTCGGGCTCCCGGTGCCGACCGGCACCGTGGGCACCTCGAAGCCGGGTGCGTCCGACCACGCGGCGACTCGCCAGGTGACCACCTCGACGCCGACGTCGGGGATGCGCAGGCCGTAGATCTTCTGGTACTCGGTGTGGAACTGCTCGATGGTGTCGGCGAGCGAGGTGGGCCACGCGTCGCCCTCGCCGACCCACAGCGTGATCTCGTTGCCCTGACCCTCGTAACGGGCGTCCAGGCCGTACCGGAAGCTCACCTCGTCCGCCTGCGCGCCGGCGGCGGCGAGCACCCGGCGCGCCTCCTGCCGCATGTCCGCGAGCAGCGTGTCCCGGTCGGCGGACACACTCTCGTCGAGCGTGCGCACCATGCTCCGGGCCAGGTCGATGCGCACCGGGCTGACCAGCGTGCCGAACGCGGACAACACGCTCGCGTTGACCGGGAAGATCACCCGGGGCGCCTCCAACAGCGTGGCCACCCCGCACGCGTGCACCGGTCCGGCGCCGCCGAAGGCGATCAGCGCGACGCCGCGCAGGTCGATGCCGCGCTCGACGGCGTGCATCCGGGCGGACGCGGCCATGTTCTGGTTGATCACCTCGTACACGCCCACCGCGACGTGGTCCGCGTCGGAGCCGGCGCCCAGCCGTTCGGCCAGCGGGGCGAACGCGGCCCGGGCGGCGGGCAGATCGAGCGGCATCTCGCCGCCGAGGAAGTACTGCGGGTCGAGCAGGCCGAGCACCAGGTCC
>NZ_JBHZAV010000319.1:0-6421 GCF_042754445.1 Embleya sp. NPDC059213 | reverse complement strand
GTCGCCCGCGGCGAAGACGCCTGCCACGGAGGTGCGTTGGAACTCGTCCACCCGCACACATCCGTCCGGGAGATGCACGCAGCCCAGGCGCGCGGCGAGCGCGGAGTGCTGGCGGATCCGGGTGCGATGGAAGATCGCCCCCCGAGTCAGCGCCGGGGCGGCCGCGAACTCCAGTGTCAGGGAGCCGGGTTCGCCGGATATCGAGGTCACCTCCTCGTCCCGCACGGCGACGTCGGCCTTGGCGAGCAGCGCCCGCTGTTCGTCGGTGGGCATCGACCCGTGCGTGGCCAGGACCACGTCGTGGCTGAAGCGGTCGGCCACGTACAGGGCCAACATCACCGAGGCCGGGTCCGAACCGACGACGGCGAGTGCCCGATCGCGGGTCTCGAAGCCGTGGCAGAACGGGCAATGGAAGACCCCGCGGCCGAACCGCTCGGCCAGACCGGGGATTTCGACCGGGACATCGACCTGTCCGGTGGCCAGGATCAGCTTGCGCGTGCGCTCGATCCGCCCGTCGGCAAGGACCAGTTCGAAGCCGGCGTCCAGCGCACGGGCGTCGCTCACTTCGCCCTCCCGCACCTCGACCGTGGCATACGCGGCCAGGTCGGCCCGGGCCGCCGCGCGCAGGGCGGTGGGGGAGACGCCGTCCCGACCGAGCAACATGTGGACCTCGGGGGAGGGGGCGTTGCGGGGTCGGCCGCTGTCGATCAGCAGCACGCGTCGACGCTGCCGCCCCGAGACCAGCGCCGCGTTCAGCCCGGCCGGCCCGGCCCCGACCACGACGACGTCGAACGACCCGCCCCCGTCGGCCTCCTCGCGCGCTTCGGGTGCCGTGCTCGTCTCGCTCATGTGTGGATCCTTCGTCTCGTCGGGGGGCCGGGCGGAAGATCGCCCGGCCCCTGGACACCACACCCTATAGCTCATGATAATCATTTCCATTAATCGATCGTCTTCCGACCGATCGCCTTCCTCCGGAGAGACAGCCGTGACCGATCCCTACGCCGTGACCGCCGACTACTACCACCTGATGTCCGAGCCCTACTGGCGGCAGTTGCGCCCGGTCCTGACCGACGCCCTGCGCGAGGTGGACCCCGCGGCGGGCCCGGTCCTGGACATCGGCGCGGGCACGGGCCTGTCCACCGCGGTCGTGGCCGACGCACTGCCCGCCGCGCGCATCCTCGCGCTCGAACCCTCCGCCGCGATGTGCGCCGCGCTGCACACCCGCACACAGCGGGATCCGGCGCTGCGGGCACGCGTGACGATCCACGCCGCGACGCTCGCCGACGCCGAACCCCTGCTGCCGCCGGCCCTGTCCGCCGTCGTGGCCACCGCCGTCCTGCATCACTTCGACGCCGACGAACGTCGCCTGCTCACCCGCGTGTTGGCCGAGCGACTGGCCCCGGGGGCACCCGCGTTCGTCGAGGTGCAGGAGCCGCCCGAGCCCTGCCACGTCCCGCCGACCCGCTATCACAGCGGCACCGTGGGCGACCTGGCGTACGAGGGGTGGATGCGCGCCGAGCCGGGCGGCGCGGGCACGATGGACTGGACGATGACCTACCGCACCACCCGGGCCGGACACGTGCTGGACGAGCGCTCGGCGTGCTTCAGGATGCACCCGATCCCGCTCGCGCGGATCGAATCCGAGGCCGCCGAAGCCGGCCTCGTCACCCGCCGCCTGGGCTGCGGTCTGCTGGAACTGCGCAGCGCCGGCGGCGGGCCGAGGTGAGCGGTCAGGGCTAGGCGCCCACGTACGCCGCGAGGTGCTCGCCGGTGAGGGTGGTGCGGTCGGCGACGAGGTCGGCCGGCGTGCCCTCGAAGACGATCCGGCCGCCGTCGTGACCGGCGCCCGGGCCGAGGTCGATGATCCAGTCGGCGTGCGCCATCACCGCCTGATGGTGCTCGATCACGACGACCGACTTGCCGGAGTCGACCAGCCGGTCCAACAGGCCGAGCAACTGCTCGACATCGGCGAGGTGCAGTCCGGTGGTCGGCTCGTCCAGGACGTAGACGCCGCCCTTCTCGGCCATGTGCGTGGCCAGCTTGAGCCGCTGCCGCTCGCCGCCGGACAGCGTGCTGAGCGGTTGCCCCAGGGACAGGTAGCCGAGCCCGACATCGGCGAGCCGCACCAGGATCGCGTGCGCGGCCGGCGTGCGCGCCTCCCCGGCGCCGAAGAACTGCTCGGCCTCGGTCACCGACATCGCGAGCACCTCGCTGATGTCGCGACCGCCGAAGTGGTACTCCAGCACCGACGCCTCGAACCGCTTGCCCTCGCACTCCTCGCACACGCTCGCGACGCCGGCCATCATCGCCAGGTCGGTGAAGACGACGCCGACGCCGTTGCAGGTCGGGCAGGCGCCCTCGGAGTTGGCGCTGAACAGGGCCGGCTTCACGCCGTTGGCCTTGGCGAACGCCTTGCGGATCGGGTCGAGCAGACCGGTGTACGTCGCCGGGTTGCTGCGCCGCGACCCGCGGATCGCCCCCTGGTCGACGGACACCACTCCCACGCCGGCGGCCTGCGAGTCGGTGATCAGCGACCCGTTGATCAGCGAACTCTTGCCGGACCCGGCGACGCCGGTGACCACCACCAGCACCCCCAGCGGCACGTCCACGTCCACGTCGCGCAGGTTGTGCGTGCTCGCGCCGCGGAGCTCCAGCGCGCCGGTGGGCGTGCGGACCTTCTCCTTGAGCACGGCCCGGTCGTCGAAGTGCCGGCCGGTGACGGTGCCGCCGGTGCGCAGCGCCTCGACGGTGCCCTGGAAGCAGATGGTGCCGCCCCCCGTCCCGGCGCCGGGGCCGAGATCGATCACGTGGTCGGCGATCGCGATCGTCTCCGGCTTGTGCTCCACCACGAGCACCGTGTTGCCCTTGTCCCGCAGCCGCAGCAGCAGGCCGTTCATCCGCTGGATGTCGTGCGGGTGCAGCCCGATGGTGGGTTCGTCGAAGACGTAGGTGGTGTCGGTCAGCGACGAGCCGAGGTGGCGGATCATCTTGACCCGCTGCGCCTCGCCGCCGGACAACGTGCCCGCGGGCCGGTCCAGCGAGAGGTAGCCGAGCCCGATCTCCACGAACGAGTCCAGGGTCTGCCGCAGCGACTCCAGCAGCGGCGCCACCGACGGCGCGTCGAGTTCGCGGATCCAGGCGGCCAGGTCGCTGATCTGCATCAGGCACGCGTCGGCGATGCTGATCCCGGCGATCCTGGAGGACCTGGCCCCCTCGCTCAGCCGGGTGCCCTCGCACTCGGGGCAGACGGTGAACGTCATCGCCCGCTCCACGAACGCGCGGATGTGCGGCTGCAACGCGTCGACGTCCTTGGCCAGCATCGACTTGCGGATCTTGGGGATCAACCCCTCGTACGTCAGGTTGATCCCGTCGACCTTGATCTTGGTCGGCTCCTTGTGCAGGAGGTCGTGCAGTTCCTTCTTGGTGAACTTGCGGATCGGCTTGTCCGGATCGAAGAAGCCGCAGCCGCCGAAGATCCGGCCGTACCAGCCGTCCATGCTGTAGCCGGGGACGGTGAGCGCACCCTCGTTGAGCGACTTGGAGTCGTCGTAGAGCTGGGTCAGGTCGATGTCGGAGACGGTGCCTCGGCCCTCGCAGCGCGGACACATGCCGCCGGTGCGGTTGAAGGTCGCCTTCACCGCCTTCTTGTTGCCGCGCTCGACGGTGATGGCACCGCTCGCGCGGACCGAGGGCACGTTGAAGGCGTACGCGCTGGGCGGGCCGATGTGCGGTGCGCCGAGTCGGCTGAACAGGATGCGCAACATCGCGTTGGCGTCGGTGGCGGTGCCGACGGTGGAGCGCGGGTCGGCGCCCAGGCGCTGCTGGTCGACCAGGATCGCGGTGGTCAGCCCTTCGAGGACGTCCACCTCCGGCCGGGCCAGGGTCGGCATGAAGCCCTGGACGAAGGCGCTGTACGTCTCGTTGATCAGCCGCTGCGACTCCGCGGCGATGGTGCCGAACACCAGGGAGCTCTTGCCCGAGCCGGAGACGCCGGTGAACACCGTCAGCCGACGCTTGGGGATCTCGACGCTGACGTCCTTGAGGTTGTTCACCCGCGCGCCGTGCACCCGGATCAGGTCGTGGCTGTCGGCAACGTGCGACGCAGGCGACTGCGAGTCCGTCCTCTTGGCCTTGCTCATCGTGACTCCATCCGTTCGGGCGGATCCGCTCTCGCGGCCTCCGCCGGCGTCGCCCGGCTCCGTGCAATCGGTTTCGGACCGCACTCCCCGGTGGGGTGCGGTCCGTGCCCTCACGCTAGCGGCGGCCCGGTGGCCCGCGCTTCTCGATTCATGATCGATTTCCCCGCGGTTGCCCGGCGTCCTGCCTGGTGGGGCGAGAACGTGTAGTCGTTTGCGGCGATGTGCGAGATTTTGCGATCCCGACTTGGACACGAGGGGCCCGGCGGACGAGTTAACGGGTGAGAGGCCCTCGGGCCTCGTGGACCGCCGGGGACACCCATTCGGTGCCCGGAGGGGTCCGTGCCGGACTTCACGGAAGGAACCGTGCCTTGAACCAAATCTTCGGCCCCGAGGCCAGACAACTGTGGCTGGTCATAGGCGTGTTGATCGTCGTCGTGCGCGCGCCGCTCGGTGCCCTGATACGCGGCCCGGTGGTCCCCGAGCCGAACCACCGCTGCGGTCCCGGATATCACCGCACGTGCCTCGCGCGCGGCAAGGGCGGCGGACGATGACCGAACCCCGACACCCGGAGCACGCCCGGGCCCAGGCCGTGGACGTGGATCTGGTGGACCTCCTGCCCAACGACTTCGTGGCCTTCTGCCACAGCCACCAGGCGACCCTGACCCGCTTCGCCTACGACCACCTCGGCTCCCGCCCCGAGGCCGAGGACCTGGTCGCCGACGTCCTGCTCACCCTGTACCAGTGCTGGGACGACGTCCTGCGCGAGCCCGCCCCGCCGGTCAAGCGGGCCTTCCGGATGCTCACCGACGCCCTGGAGGACCGCCGGCTGCGCCGCGACCTGGTGCGGGACGGCCTCGATCGGCTGCGCCCGGCCCCCGGCGGTCCGGTGCTGGACGCGCCGGCGGACTTCGTCCGGTTCTGTCGCGAGCACCAGCAGACGCTGACCGACCACGCCTGGAAGCACCTCGGCTGCCCGCACGACGCGGACGAGGCGGTCGCCGACGTCCTGCTCGCGCTGTCCAGGCGCTGGAGCGAGATCGTCCGGCACCCGGGTCCACCCCTCGCGCTCGCCTACGAGATCCTGCGCCGGCGGGTCGTGGACATCCGCCGCCGGCGCGGGCGCAGCCCCGAGGTGCCGATCGACTTCACCGCACCCGGCGCGCCCGACGTCGCCTCCACCACCGCAAGCGATCCGGCCGCCCTGGTCCCGCACCTGGACACCCTCGATCGCACCATCGCCGCGATGCCCGCCAAACGGGCCACCTGCGCCCGCCTGCACCTGGTGATGCAACTGCCGCTCCAGGACGTCGCCGACTACCTGGGCGTGACCATCTCCACCGTTCGCAGCCACGTGCACGCCGCCCGCAAACAACTGGCCAACGCCCTCGGCCGAGCCGAACACCACGCATCGGCCGAGGCCACCCCACCGACCCCAACGCACCCCCGGGAACCGAACGCATGAACCACCTCACCCCGCTCGACCACGCCCTCCAGGAACGCCGACGCGCGATGGACGCGGCCTTCGCCGACTACGACCCGGCCGGCGCCATCCGGCGGCTGGCCGACCGCATCGTCCAGGAGGAACTCCTGGCCACCCTGGTCCGTCCCACCACCATCGGCCCGCCGCGCGGGCCCGGGTTCGCCGACGCCCACGCCGCCCAGAACGCCGCCGCCGCCGAACTCGAGCACTGCTGCCAGGCCGTCGTCGCCCGCCCGACCACCGGCCCGCGACTGGGCGACTTCGTACAAAAGCGGCTGCCCGCAGGGGCGTTGGTGTTCGGTTGTCTGCTCTACCTCACCGGCCGGCCCGCGCCCGCCGCGTTCTGGTGGCGCTATGCGGCCGGCGCCGACAACGTCGAGGCCATGCGGTTGCTGACGCTGCATCACCGGGTCGAGGGCGAACCCGCGGACGCCCACCACTGGGCCGGCCGACTGCACGCGACCACCACGGCGCCGGCGCCGGCCGAGGTCGAGGGCTCCGGCGATCCGCAGGCGTACGTCGCCCGGGTGGAACCGGGCATCGAGGAGGTGGACGACCCCGACCTGGGCGAGATCTGCCGCCCGAACGCCTGCTTCCCCCGCCTGCTCGCCGCCGCCGGTCACACCGCCTGACCGCCTCTTCGCGCAGTACCGGACCACACCCCGTTTCCGCTCCGACAGCACCCCTCCCGCCGACGTGGCGGGGGGGGGCCCGGGCCCCCCGGGGCCCCCCCCCCCCCCGCAACCCCCCCCCCCCCACGGGCAGAAGGTGGGTCCCCCCGGGCCCCCCCCCCCCCCCCCCC
>NZ_JBHZAV010000318.1:0-6555 GCF_042754445.1 Embleya sp. NPDC059213 | reverse complement strand
CCCCGCTCCGCCACCCCCACCCACCGCGCCCGCTCCGCCCCACCGCTTCGCCTTGCCCTCCCCACCCCGCGCCGGGCAGCGCCGCCCCACCCCACCCGCTCCCTCCGCGCGCCGTGCCCGCGCCCCGGCAGCCCCGCCCGCGCAGCGCCCCGCCCCGTCCCGCCGACCGTCGGCGGCATTTGCCGGAGTTTGCCAGTGGTCCAGACCTATTGACCGGAAGGTCTGGACCACTTTACGGTCATGGCAATCGCACCACGTGAGTCTCCGGGCCCGTCCCCGCCCGGGAGGTAGGCGTGCCACGCAGGGCGTTCCCTTCCGTGCTCGGCCGCGCTCGAAGTGCCGAAAGGGAATCGAGCATGATGGGTCGCACGTCACGCCTTCTGGGGGCCGCGGTCGCGGTCGCCTTCACGGTTGCCGGGTCGGTCGCGGCCGCACCGAACAACGCCGAAACACACGGCACTTCGCAGCCGGCCAAGCACGCGAGCGGGTCGGTGGGCAGCACCTGCGCGGTCAAGTCGAAGCCCGCGGGCAAGGTGCTCCAGGGCTACTGGGAGAACTGGGACGGTGCGGTGAACGGTGTGCATCCGCCGTTCGGCTGGACCCCGATCACCGACCCGCGGATCGCCGCACACGGCTACAACGTGCTGAACGCGGCCTTCCCGGTCATCCTCGGCGACGGCACCGCGCTGTGGCAGGACGGGATGGACCAGAACGTCAAGGTCGCGACGCCGACCGAGATGTGTCAGGCCAAGGAGGCCGGTGCCACCATCCTGATGTCCATCGGCGGAGCGGCGGCCGGCATCGACCTCAACTCCCGCACCGTCGCGGACCGGTTCATCGCGACCATCGTGCCGATCCTGCAGACCTACAACTTCGACGGCATCGACATCGACATCGAGACCGGCCTGGTCGGCGGCGGCAACATCAACACGCTGTCCGCCTCGCAGGCCAACCTGGTCTACATCATCGACGGCATCCTGGCCCGGATGCCGAGCAACTTCGGCCTGACCATGGCACCCGAGACCGCCTACGTCACCGGCGGCAGCGTGGTCTACGGCTCGATCTGGGGCGCGTACCTGCCGATCGTGAAGAAGTACGCGGACAACGGTCGGCTGTGGTGGCTGAACATGCAGTACTACAACGGCAACATGTACGGCTGCTCGGGCGACTCGTACTCCGCCGGCACGGTCGCCGGCTTCACCGCGCAGACCGACTGCCTCAACCGCGGACTGGTCATCCAGGGCACCACGATCAAGGTGCCCTTCGACAAGCAGGTCCCCGGGCTGCCCGCGCAACCGGGCGCCGGTGGCGGCTACATGACGCCCCCTCAGGTCGCCCAGGCGTGGAACCGCTACAGCGGCGGTCTCAAGGGCCTGATGACCTGGTCGATCAATTGGGACGGCTCCAAGAGCTGGTCCTTCGGCAACAACGTCAAGGCCCTCCAGGGCCGCTGATGCCACGTCGGCGCCCTGCGGGGTCGCCGACGGCAGGGACCGCAGACCGCCGCTGCGGCCCGGGGTCGACACGCACGCCGCGTCGGCCCCGGGGCCATGTCCGGGGTTCGCCGAGCGGTGCCGGTGGTGGCGTCAGGTCCCGTCGATCTGCAATTCGACGAACACGTCCGGATCGAACGGCACCCAGCGGGCCGGGCGGTCGCTGCCCACGACGCGCAGTCGGCACCAGTCCTGGCCCCGGTCGCCGTGCCAGCGGGCGTTGATCCGCCCGAGCGCCCAACTGCCGTCGCGATTACGGATCTCCACCGGCTCGTAGACGCGGCGGATCTCCTCCTCCGGAGGAGCTTGCACCCACTGGGTCTCCGGGCCGTCGGCCGTGGACCGCTCTCGATGATCATTCAGCACAGTTCCACCCCTGATCCGCAGGCGACGGAGCGGTTTCGACCGAGTCGAAACCGCCGAAACCAGGCTTCTACACATCTGTAGAAACCTTACCCCAAGCCCATCGGCGACTCTCGCCCGCCACCACCGCTCGGGCCCGGGAGCCGGCGCGCGCCCGGGCGGCAGCGGTGACACAGTGGCGGTAAAGGATCTTCGTGCGGCCGGTCGCGGGCGTGACCGGCGGGACGAGCGGCGTCGATTGCCCCGTCGCCCGCCATGAAGGTCGTCTCCGCGGCGGTCCTCGGATCGAGCCGTTCGCGAGCGAGGTGACGCATGACCACCAAGCGCACACCCGTCGTGTTCATCCACGGCCTGTGGTTGCACTCGACCAGTTGGCGGGCCTGGGCCGAGCGCTTTCGCGAGGCCGGCTTCGAACCGGTGCTGCCGGAGTGGCCCGGCGTTCCGGACACCGTCCTGGCGGCGCGCCGACAGCCGGAGCCACAGAGCGGCGTCGGCCTCGCGGAGATCGCCGAGGCGCATGTCCGGGCCATCCGCGAGCTGCCCTCCCCGCCCGTCCTGATCGGCCACTCGGTCGGCGGTTTCATCACCCAGCACCTGTTGGGCGAGGGGCTCGCCGCAGCGGCCGTGGCGATCGCGCCGGCTCCGATCAAGGGGGTCAAGGCGGTCGGTCCGGCCCAGGCGAAGTCGACCTTCGCGTTCCTGCGCAATCCGGCCAACATCAAGCGGGTGGTGTCGCTGAATCAGGCCCGCTTCCGCTACGCCTTCGCCAACACCGTCCCGCTCAAGGAGTCCGAGGACCTGTTCGCGGCCTGGACGATCCCCAGCCCGGCCCGGCCGCTCTTCCAGTTGACGCTGGGCAACGTCACCCCGAACTCGGCCGCCAAGGTGGCCACCGAGAACCAGTCGCGCGGACCGCTGCTGCTGCTGTCCGGCAAGGCCGACCACACGGTGCCCGACGTGCTGACCCGCGCCACCTTCAAGCGGTACGCCAAGTCCCGGGCCACCACCGAGTATCGCTGCTTCGAGGACCGGGGACACTCGCTGATCCTCGATCACGGCTGGCCCGAGATCGCGGACGCCTCGCTGAGCTGGCTCGCCGACGCCGGCTTCCCCCGCACGTGACCCGTCGAAGACGGTGCTCGGCCCCGGCGCGGCGGCGCCGAGCGGGCTCGGCCGGGTCAACGGGCCGCGGGCGGCGCCCAGTCGTGGGCCGGCGCGAGGAGAGGATGGTCGGGGGAGCGGTACCACGGTTGTTGTTCCACCGTGTCGCCGTCGCCGAGTTGTACGGTGAGGCCGAAGTCGTGGATGGTGGGCCGCCCCCGGGAATACCACCAGTGCCAGGTCGCCTCGACCTCGTCCCACAACCGGCGCGGGCCGGACTGGCGGATCGTCGGCGGGTCTTGGGCGGCGAAGTGCGCGGCGGCGATCGAGTGCCCGTGCCCGGTGTCGGCGCCGTAGAGCCACAACGTGCCGCCGAGCGCGCCGTGCAACACCGGCCGGGCCAGGCAATCGGGCACACACAGACCCAGCACCAGCGCCACCGGGTCGAACGGGCCGCCCACCACGTCGTCGTAGCCGAGCGTGCTGGTGGTCGGCTGCGCGTAGGCGGCCCAGTCCTCGGGCAGCGCCGCGCCGCCGTACCTGCCCCAGTGCGGGCGATGCGCGCGCAGCTTCATGAACGCGGTGGCCAGCGTGAACGGCCCGCTCGCGGCGCGCCGATCCGGGTCGACCACCAGGCGCAGCGCGCAGTCGCCGCTGCCGTAGTCGGTGCCCCAGGGCAGCACGATCACCGCACCGGGCGCGGCCTGTTCGACCCACGCGGGCGGCACGCGCCGGACCCCCGCGGTGACTTGGATGCGTTCGTACGGGCCGCCCGCCGGGTGGCCGAGCGTGCCGTCGCCGGTGATCACCTCGACGAGATCGCCGAATCCGGCGGCGGCCAGGTTCTCCCGGGCCCGGTTGGCCAGTTGCGGGTCGACCTCGATCGAGGTCACCCGGCAGCCGCGCGCCGCCAACAGGCCGGCGCTGTAGCCGGTCCCGGTGCCGACCTCCAACACCCGCATGCCCGGTGCCGCGTCCAGGTCGTAGAGCATCTCGGCGAGCGTGGACGGCGTGGACGCCGACGAGGTGGCCAACGTCCCGGCGGTGCTGCCGGTGTGCCGGCCGTCGTCCCACTGGGTCACCAGTGCCCGATCCGAGTAGACCGCCCGGCGCCACGCCTCCGGATCGCGATCGCGGTCCACCGGCGCGTCGCTGTCGTCGGGCCAGATCCGGGCGGGGACGAAGTCCTCGCGGGCCACCATGCCGAACACCGATTCCCAGCCCGCCGGAAGAACGTCCTTGCCCTTCAGGAGGGCCGTGAGTGTGTCGGGCCCCACCGTCATGACACGAACCGTCGATCGGATAAGACGGACTGACCGTGCATCGCGAACCAACCTTTCAGGAGGATGACTACGCACCGCACCCTAGAAACCTCGAAGCGTAAGCGTCAAGGCGCTCAAGGAACTTGCCGTGCCAACGAAGCAACCCCCGCAGGAGTGCCCGGGTCCGGCCGATCCGGCCCCTCGAATGTGCCGGCGGCCCCCGCCCGCTCAGCGGTCCATCAACGCGCGTTCCTTGGCCGCGTGTACCGCGGCGGTGAGTCCGTCGATGTCGTACGGGCCGTGGTGTCGACGGCCGTTGACGAAGAAGGTGGGGGTGCCGGAGACCCCGCTCAGGTCGGCCGACTCCTCGTCCTCGGTCACCCGGTCGGCGCCGCGGTGGGCACGCAAGGCGATCCGGAACTCCGCCACGTCCAGTCCCAGGGTTTGGGCGTGCTCGACCAGATCGCCGGGCTTGAGCGCGTCCTGGTTCTCCAGCAGGTGGTCGAGCATCTCCCAGAACGCGCCCTGCTCGGCGGCGGCCTCGGCGGCGATCGCGGCGAGCCGGGCCCGGGGATGCACGTCCGGCAGCGGCAGATGGCGCCACACGTAGCGCACGTCGCCGAAGTCGGCGAGCAGTTCGCGCACCACCGGCTCGGCCAGACCGCAGTAGGGGCATTCGAAGTCGCCGTACTCCACCAGCGTCACCGGGGCGTCGATCGGACCGCGAATGTGGTCGCGCTCGGGATCCACCGGCACGGCCAGGTCGACCAGGCTCTGCGCGGTGCCGAGCAGTGCCCGCGAGCGGGCCGGGCGCGGCATCGCGGCGATCACCACCGAGACCAGCCAGGTCAGCACGAACGAGCAGACCACCGCGCTGAGTACGCCCACCTTGGCCTCGTCGAGCCGATCCCCCTCGAAGGCCAGCGTGGCGATCAGCAACGACACGGTGAAGCCCACGCCGGCGATCGTGCCACCGCCGACCACGGCACCCCAGCCGACCGGCGGCCGCAGCCGGCCGCGACTGAGCCGGGTGGTCAGCGCGGCGACGCCGATGACGCCCACCGGCTTGCCCACCACGTAGCCGAACAGGATGCCCAGCGTCACCGGCGAGGTGTAGGCCCGGGAGATCAGCCCGGCGTCGAGCGTGATGCCGGCGTTGGCCAGCGCGAACAGCGGCACGATCACATAGCTGGTCCACGGGTGGTACATCCGCTGCAGGCGCTCGTTCGGCGACAGGGCCGCGGCCATGCCCAGCCGGGCGCTGCGTTCCAACTCCGGCGTGGGCTGCTCGCGGAAGGAGCGGAACAGGCCGGTGGCCCGCTCCAATTCGGCCCGCGACGCCGGGTAGGCGAAGGTCAACAGGCCCATCACCAGGCCCACCACCACCGGGTCCACACCCGACTTGAGCACCGCGACCCAGGTGATCACCCCGAGCACGCCGTACGCGCTGCCGCGCCGCACCTTCGCGGTGCGCACCAGCACGATCACCACGAGCAGCGCGAGCGCCACCAGCAGCGCCGGTACGTCGATGTGGTCGCTGTAGGCGATCGCGATCACCACCAGCGCGAGGAAGTCGTCGACCACGGCGACGGTCAGGATGAAGGTGTGCAGCCGGCGGGGGAAGCGGTTGCCGAGCAGGGCGAGCATGCCCAGCGCGAAGGCCGTGTCGGTGGACATCGCGGCGCCCCAGCCGTGCACCGAGGATTCGCCCGCGTTGATCGCCAGATAGATCAGCACCGGCACCGCCATGCCGCTGAGGCCGGCCAGCAACGGCAGGGTCAACCGGCGCCGTTCGCGCAGTTCGCCCATGTCGAACTCGCGTCGGGCCTCCAGGCCGACCACGAAGAAGAACAGCGTCATCAGCCCGCTGTTGACCCACTCGCGCAGGTCCAGGGACACGCCGGAGTCGCCGAGCCGCACCGACAGGTGGGTGTGCCAGAGCGATTCGTAGGAGTCGGCGCCGATGTTCGCCCAGGCCAGCGCGACCAGGGTGGCGGCGAGCAACACGGTCGCGCTGCCGCTCTCGGTCCGGATGAACGCCCAGCGAGCGGTGCGGGCCCCGCCCTCGTCCAGCGACTGCCCCGACAGATCCCCGTCGCCGGACGCCTGCGCCATGCGAATGCCCCCTGTTGTGCCAAGCCCCCCGACGGAAGCGAATCAGACGATACCGCCCACCGCGCGGCGATGATCATCCCGCCACACCAACCGCCGCCCGCCTGCCACTCGCCGCCGGGGTTTGCCGGGGCCGGGTCGGTTTGCGGCTCAGCCGGCGGTGGTTTCCTGCGGGGTCGGTGTCCGGGTCTTGGTGCCGCCCTTGGGGAGCAGGAGGAACGGGG
>NZ_JBHZAV010000317.1:0-6568 GCF_042754445.1 Embleya sp. NPDC059213 | reverse complement strand
GATTTGCCTCATGCGCCGGCCGGGCTGATTTGCCTCGTGCGTTGGGTGGGTTGGTTGCCCTCGTGCGTTGGGCGGGTTGGGTTCGCCTCAAACGCCGGCGGGGCTGAGTGGCCTCAAGCGCCGGCCGGGCTGATTTGCCTCATGCGTCGGCCGGGCTGATTTGCCTCATGCGTCGGACGGGCTGGTTTGCCTCGAATGCCGGCGGGGCTGGGTGGGTCGGGGGCTTCAAGTGGTGGCCGGGTTGCTTGGCTCGTGGGTTGGTGGGGGTGGGTTTGCCTTGAGTGTCGGGTGGGCTGGGGCGGTTGGGGTTTGGTTGGGTTGGGGTTTTTGGTGAGGAGGGGTTGGGGTGCGGGGATTTGTGGCTGTTGATTTGGGGGCGTCCAGTGGGCGGGTGCTGGCTGGGCGGGTGGGGGGTGGGGTGTTGACGGTGAGTGAGGCTCATCGGTTTGCGAATCGGCCGGTGCGGGTCGGTGGGACCTTGCATTGGGACGTGCTCGGGTTGTATGCGGGCGTGTTGGACGGGTTGCGGGCTGCGGGGCGGGTGGGGGGCTCGCCGGTGAGTGTGGGGATTGATTCCTGGGCGGTTGATTTCGGATTGTTGGATGCGGATGGGGTGCTGCTCGGGAATCCGGTGCATTATCGGGACGCGCGCACCGATGGGGTGTCGGAGCAGGTGTACGGTCGGATGGATGCGGCGGATCTGTATGCGAACACCGGGATCCAGCATGCGAGTTTCAATACGGTGCATCAGCTCGTCGCGGCGTCCGGCACACCGCAATTCGCGGCTGCTCGGCAGGCGTTGCTGATTCCGGATCTGATTTCGTACTGGCTGACCGGAGTGGCGGGCACCGAGGTCACCAATGCCTCCACCACCCAGTTGCTGGATCCCCGTTCGGGACGCTGGTCGAGTGCGGTGATGGACGCGCTCGGGCTCGATCCGGGGTTGTTCCCGCCGCTGCGGCTGCCCGGCGAGGCGGCGGGCGCGCTCACCGCGGAGGTGCTCGCCGAGACGGGGCTGCGCGGGCCTGTACGGGTCACCGCCGTCGGATCGCACGACACCGCGTCGGCGGTGGTCGGGGTGCCGGCGGACGGCAGCCGGTTCGCGTACATCTCCAGTGGCACGTGGTCGCTGGTCGGGGTCGAACTCGACGCCCCGGTGCTCACCGAGGAGAGCCGTCGGGCCAACTTCACCAATGAGCTGGGCGTCGACGGCACCGTGCGCTACCTGCGCAACGTGATGGGGTTGTGGCTGCTCCAGGAGTGCATGCGGTACTGGGACCGGCTGGGCCGACCGCAGTCGCTGGAGCGGCTGCTCGACGAAGCGGCACAGGTACCGGCGCTGCGGTCACTGGTGGACGCCGCCGATCCCGCCTTCCTGGCGCCCGGCGACATGCCGGACCGGATCGCGGCGGCCTGTCGGCGGGCGGGCGAACCGGTGCCCGAGACGCCCGGCGAGATGGTGCGCTGCATCGTGGACAGCCTGGCGCTCGCCTACCGGGGCGCGGTGCTGGACGCGCAGCGGCTGGCGGCACACGCGGTCGACGTCGTGCACATCGTCGGCGGCGGGGCGCTGAACACGCTGCTGTGCCAGGTGACCTCGGACGCGTGCGGACTGCCGGTGGTGGCCGGGCCGACCGAGGCGGCGGCGCTGGGCAATCTGCTGATCCAGGCCCGGGCGGCCGGGAGCGTGACCGGCTCGCTGGCGGACCTGCGCCGGTTGTTGCGCGAGACCCAGCCGCTGCGCCGGTACGAGCCGTGCGGCGACGCGGGCGACTGGGCGCGAGCGGCGGATCGCCTGCCGGTGTGACCGGGGCGCCCGCACCGGCGGCGAACGGGCGCGGACGCCGAGCAGGGGCCGGCGGTGTGGCAACCGTTAGGCTGCCGTGATGGTTGCCGCCGGACCGTACCGGCCTGGAGAAGCGGATCGATCCCCGATGACGACGTCGAGCATCAAAGAGGTGGCCCGTCGGGCCGGCGTGTCGGTGGGCACGGTGTCCAACGTGCTCAACCACCCGGAGCGGGTCGCCGAGTCGACCCGGACCCGGGTGCTCGAAGCGGTGGAGTTGCTCGGCTTCGTACGCAACGACTCGGCTCGATCGCTGCGTTCGGGCATCGCGAACACCGTCGGTCTGATCGTTTTGGACGTGGCCAACCCGTTCTTCACGGATGTGGCGCGCGGCGTGGAGGACGTGTGCAACGAGAGCGGCTCGGTGGTCATCCTGTGCAACTCGGACGACTCCGGAGCCAAGCAGGATCGGTATCTGCGGGTGCTTCAGGAGCAGCGGGTGCGCGGCGTGTTGGTCACCCCCGCCCGGGACGCCGAGTTGCCGGTGGCGGAGTTGCGGGCGCGCGGGCTGGCTGTGGTGCTGCTCGATCGCACCGGCGACCGGGCCGACCTGTGCTCGGTCGCGGTGGACGACGTGGCGGGCGGGCGGATGGCCGGCGAGCATCTGGTCGCCGAGGGGCATCGCGAATTCGTGTTCGTCAGCGGCCCGCTGACCATCCGTCAGTGTGCTGATCGGCGACGCGGCATGCGGGCCGCGCTGCGCGACGCGGGACTGCGGCTGGGCACGTGCACCCGGGATGTGGTGGTGCCGGCGATGAACGCCCGCTCGGGCACCGAGGCCGCCGTCCGGCTGCTTGCCGACGGTCGGCTGCCGTCGGCGGTGTTCTGCGCGAACGACCTGCTGGCGATGGGGTTGATGCGCGAGTTGTCGCGTGCGGGGGTGCGGGTTCCGCAGGACGTCGCGGTGGTGGGCTACGACGACATCGAGTTCGCGGCGGCGTCGGCGGTGCCGCTGACCTCGGTGCGTCAGCCCACGTATCGGCTCGGGCGTACGGCCGCCGAACTGCTCTTCGAGGAGAGCGAGCAGCCGGAGTCGCACACCCATCGGCAGGTGGTGTTCCGGCCCGAGTTGGTCGTGCGCGAATCGACGACGGGCGGCGACGAGACCCGGTAGGGTCCCGCCGCCGCCCGCTGTGGCTCACGCGACTCGTGGTGCGCGTTCCGTGCGATCGGTGGTGCGTGTTCGGATCAGTAGGCGGTGGTGACCGACGTCCCGGCGAAGGTTTCCGTCGCCTGGAGGCCGATGTAGTGGTAACCCTCGGACGGTGCCGTGATGGTCAGCGACTCGGCGTTTCCGGCCGCGGTGGACTTGGCGGTGTAGGCGGTGTTCGTGGCCCACACGGCACTGTTGTAGTAGAGGTCGGCGTTGCCGGTACCGCCGGCGGTGGTGATGGTCAGCTTGGCGGTACCCGCGGGGATGTAGATGTAGAAGTAGAGCTTGTCGTTGCCGTCCTTGGTCGCCGACAGGTTGCTGCGCCGGCAGTTCTTGCCCAGCGCGCGGGTGTCGGGGTCGGTGCACTCGGTGCCGCCACCGCCGCCGATGGTGACGGTGTGCGTGACGTTCGCGGTGGCGCCCGCGTTGTCGGTGACGGTCAGCCGCACGGTGTGGCTGCCGGCCGCGAAGGTCTTGGTCGGGTTCGCCTCGGTCGAGGTGGTGCCGTCGCCGAAGTCCCAGGCCCGGGAGGCGATGGTGCCGTCCGGGTCGGTGGAGGTGTCGGTGAAGGCGACCGAGGTGCCGTTGACGGCGTTGGTGAACTCGGCCACCGGCGGACGGTTGCCGGGAGTGGTGCCGCCGCCGCACCCACCTGCCGCGCAGGCCGCGAGCCAGGTGTACCAGTCGCTGTCGTAGCGGCTGCCGATGGTGCTCGTCAGGAACGTGCGGGCGCCGGTCCAGTCGCCGGTCCGGTAGTAGCCCAGCAGTCGGGTGATGTCCGCGGGGTGCTTCTCCAGCATGTACCGCACTGCGAGGTAGCCCCAGCGGTAGATGCGGGTCGTGTCGTTGGAGTAGGTGGTGTCGAACACCGTGCTCAGGGCGTAGGTGCGCTTGCCCGCCTCGGTGATCGCCGCGTCGTAGGGCAGCTTGCGGTAGGAGTAGGAGACGTACTCCGCGAAGCCCTCGATCCACCAGATGGTGGGGGTGGTGACACCGGCGTCGAAGTCGCCGGCCATGTCGAAGCGGCCGTCGAGGTAGTGCGTGTACTCGTGGTTGAGGTTCCAGATCTCGAACGCGGGACGCGTCCACTCGGCCTCGTAGGCGATGAAGCGCGGCTGGTTGCCGGCCGCGCTCGGGTCGCCCTCCAGGTACATGCCGCCGTTGTTGGTGTCGATGCCGAAGATCGCACCGGCGTAGGTCTGGTAGTCGGTGCTGGAGTCGAAGACCACGACTTCGATCTTGGTGTTGTGGTCGTTGGCGACCGGGCCGTTGTCCGCGGCCACACTGTGGAAGTAGGCGTCCTGGTTGCGCAGGCTGGTGCACGCTTGGGTGAGGTTGGCCGAAGTCATCTCCTGCGCGCGGATCTTGATGCTGTCGCTGCAGGTGTAGTCGACGGTCAGTACGGCCGCGGTCAGCCGAGTGGCGAGATCGCAAGTGTCGTAATAGGCACACTGCGCCTTGTCGTAGTAGTCCGCGCCCGAGGCCAGTGCGACCCACAACGAGGCGGTCGGGCCGGTGATCGAGGTGGCCTGGAGGTGGGTGCGCACCATCGGGCGCACCCTGGTCTGCAGGGTCGGGTACTGGACGAAGCGCACCAGTTCGCGACCCGCGTTGGTGGTCAGGAAGGCCCGGTCGGTGCCGAGCAGGTCACGGTGTGCGGTCGCGAACGCGTCGACCGCGTCGATGACGCTCGGGTCGGCCTTGACGGTGCTGACGAACTCCGGGACCTGGTGGCCGCGGAACAGCACGGTGAAGACGTTGTTGACCGCGGTCTTCATCCACCAGGACGCGTCGTACGAGCTGTTGTAGCCCGCCAACAGGCGCTTGACCACGGACAGGTAGCGGGCGTTCTCCTCGGCGCTGTCGATCAGGGTGACCGCCTCGGCCAGCGTCTCGCCGTTGGCGTCGGTGACGTCGGAGGAGTGCGCGTTGGCAAAGAAGGTGTCCAGACCGGACCGGATGGCGGTCTGCAACGTGGGCCCGTAGGTGCCCACGGTGGACTGGTTGTACCAGTGCACGTAGTAGCCGGCCCGCAGGAAGAGCACGATCTGCGGGGCACCGGTGCTGCCGTTGCCCGGGTAGGCACCGGCCAGGTCGCGCAGGGCGTAGGCGACCGAAGTCATCTGCGCCTCACGGAAGATCGAGGAGGCGTCCGTCCCGGTCACCGTGAACAGCGTGTTGACGCAGTCGGTGGTCGACGCCTTGATCTGCTGGACGAGCGCGCTGCCGGTGCGACTGGCGAAGTCGGCGACCGTACAGGTCGCCGCCGCGGCGGTGCGTTGCCCGGCGGCCATCGACGGGCGGTTCGGGAGCACGGCCGCCGCCGGGTCGTCGTAGTCGCGCTTGGCGGTGGCCGACGCGGACGCGGACAGCGGTGGTTGCACGGGTACCGGCAGCGGTTTGCCCTGGGTGTGCGGGGTCTGGTCGGCCGGTGCGCTGGGGGCGGTGCCGGCCGACGGTCCGGCGGTGGAGGAGGAGTTGGGGGACGAGCCGGCGGTTGCCCGGGACGTGGACGTCGCCGCGGCCGGATCGGAGGGGGCGGCCGATCCGGGCTGGGTGAACAATCCGAAGCCCATGGCGAGGGAGATGCCTACCACCGCGATGCGGCGAAGTCCCTGTCGTGCCGATGTGGTTCGCAAAGACCGTCTCCTTGCGGGACGGAGGTCACGCCGATGCGTGCCTCCGGTTGAGGGGTGGTGCCACGGCATGAGCGGTTCGTCGCCGGTCCCGCTCCGGGGACTTCCGGGATCGGCGCGAGCGTGGTCCTGGTCGCTGCCTCACCGAAATCCCAACGGTGGCAAGGCAGTTGGTGCCACGGCAGACCGGAAGGGGAGCGTCCGGCCGACCGCGTGACATGTACCATGTCACAAATCACATTTTGCGTGAAGGCCTGTGGAAGAACGAGTGCGGCCAACGAAATGGCAGCCGTCGGTGGGGAGATCCCGATTCGAGCTGATCCCTACTGGTCTAGACCTTGATTATTGGTCCAGACCTTCATTACGCTCGCCCTACTGTGTGAGCCGGACATCCCGGCTCATTGTGGGGCGCAGGTTCTCCATCGGATCCCAATCCAGGAGCACCCATGGCCATCGGAACCGTGAGGCGCACCAAACGCACCGCACCAGGCAAGAGATTCATTGCGATCTGTGCCGCCCTGTTACTCCCGCTCGCCGCGATGGTCGGCCTCTCGGCCGCGCCCGCGCAGGCTGCCGCGGGCGCGACCGCAACGTTCGCCAAGACCTCCGACTGGGGCAGCGGCTTCCAGGCGGAATGGACGATCAAGAACACCGGTACCACCGCGATCACGAGTTGGACCGTCGAATGGGACTTCCCCACCGGCACCAACCTGGGTTCGTACTGGGACGCGCTCATCACCAAGTCCGGAACGCACATCACCGCGAAGAACCGTGAGTACAACGGCTCGCTCGCACCCGGGGCCAGTGCCAAGTTCGGCCTCCTCGGTTCCGGACCCGGCAGTCCGAGCAACTGCAAGGTCAACGGCGGTCCCTGTGACGGCGCACCGCCGGTGGACAACCCGCCGAGCGCACCGGGAACACCCACCGCCACGG
>NZ_JBHZAV010000316.1:0-6572 GCF_042754445.1 Embleya sp. NPDC059213 | reverse complement strand
GCCGCCCACCCGGGACCGGTCACGCGTCGACGAACAACGCGGCCAGCGCCGCAGCCGCGGCCGGGTGGCGTTCGACCAGCGCGGCCCCCGGCGCGCCGACCTCCGCCGACGCCCACGGCTCGGTGCAACCCAGCAGCCCCGCCACCGCATCGCACGCGACCGGATGGGCCGCGAGCAGGGCGAGGCCGGGACCCCCGGCGCCCGAACGGCCGCCGGCCGGGCGGACCGCCGGCCCGGCGGGCGCCCGCCACGGCGGCACCCACGCGTCCAACGCCGCGAGCCGGCCCGGGAAGATCCGCCCGGCCTCGCGGATCAGCAGCGGGGCGAGTTCGGCGCCGCCGGAGCGCAACGTGCCGATCAGGGTCGGCAACCACGGCAGCAACACCGGGTCCGGCAGCCGGGCGAACGCGTTGGACACCGCCTCCACCACGAAGTCGGTCAACCCCGGCACCGGCTCCAGCGCGTGCACGAATCCGCTCAGGTATTGCGGATAGGCGGGCAACACCAGCGGATTGCCCAACAATTCGTCGCAGCGCCGGCGCAGTTCCGCCCGGGACAGCCCGCCGAGCTGTACTCGGGCCGCCCACGACAGGGCGACCTTCGCGGGCTCCTCGGGATGCGACTGCGCGATCGCCAACTCCAGTTGGGTCCTGTCACACCCCAGGGACAGGGCCAGGCTCTCCATCCCGAACAGGAAGCCCAGCATGGCCGCGACCTCACGCACACCGGCGTCCTCGTCGGTGAACGCGGTCGGCAGCAGCGTGCAGTAGTGCGCGTATCCGGTCTTGACGAACGACTCGATCCAGGTCGGCAGCACCGGCTCGCTGGTTCGGTAGTAGGCCAGCAACCGCCGTACCCTGCGCAACACTTCCGGCGCACCGTCGACGCTGCGCTCGGTCGCCAGCACGTCCAGTGCCCGACCGCCCAGTTCCTCGGCGAGTCGGCCGCCGCGCAGGTACAGCGTCGCGTCCTCGACGGCCGCCAGCACACTCGCCGCAGTCGCGTGCGGGCCGTAGGCGGCGCGGCGCAGTCGTTGTTCCAGCACCTGTTCGATACTGACGCCCTCGTAACCGAGTTCGATCAACGCGCGCTGTTGGGTACCCAGCGCCAGGTCCCACGATTCCTGGATCGCCGGTTCGCCCAGCCGCCGCTCGCCCATGATCGGCCGGGCCGTGCCCGGCGGCATCAGATAGCGCAACATCCACAACACGTCGGAACAGCGCGCCAACTCCGGCCGGGCCGCGATATCCAGCAACGCCCTTCGCACGCCCCGCTGTTCCAGGTTCAGCCCGAGCGGGGCGAGCCGGTCGTGCACGTCCCGCGCCAGCGGCGGCAGGGCGTCGTAGCCCACCTTGCCGATCCGGTCGCCGCCCATCATGATCTCGACCAGGCGGCGCACGTCGCGCCGACCCGGCACGACGTCCTTCTCGATGCAGGTGACCGCCGCGTCCTGGAAGTCGTACGGCGTGGGCTTGGCCCGGTCGCGCATTTCGGCGAGCAGGATCGATGTCTCGAACACCGCGATGGCGTCCGCGGTGGAGGCGAGATAGCCGTTGCGGCGCGCGGCCCGTACGACCTCCACGGACCAGCCGAGCAGTTCGTCCTCGTCCAGTCGATCCAGCACCGGCGGCCGACCCAGGAAACCGGACAAGCGGTCGCCGGCCGGGGCGTCCGGCACGGCCGGCGCCGACGGTGCGGCCTTCGCGCTCTTCTTCGGCTTCGCGGCCTTCTTGGCGCCCGCCTGACCGACGAGCCGGAACGGTTGTGCGCCGGTACGTCGGAGGTTCTTCGCCCACACCGTCGCGGCGATCGACACCGACCCGGCCGCGAGGCCGAACTGCGCCTCGATCGCGGCGTGGCTGGAGGGAATCAGCCCGTATTGCCACGTGGTCGCGGTACGCGGGCCGATCTCGTAGGTGTCGGTGCCCTCGATGCCGAACTCGGCGACCCGGGCCGCCGCGTGGAAGGCGCCGCAGACGTAGAGGCAGTCCGCGGGATCGGTGCCGGTGGCGGCGAGGTGCTCGCGCATCCGGGTCCACATGTAGCGCTCGCGGTCCTCGTCCACCCGCACGCGCCGCGAGTCGCCGGGGGCCAGCCGCCGGAACAGGCTGCCGATCAAAACCATGACCTGTCGGTAGGTGTCGTGGTCACAGTCGCCGAGTGGCAGTTCGACGTATTGGTGCCACCATTCCGACCAGTGCCGCACCCGTCCGTGCCGCAGCAGGTGCTCCTCCAGTTCGGCGAAGCGCGGACGCAGATCGCCGATCTCCAGGCCGATCGCGTCGCCGTGCAGCGCGCTTTCCTCCTCGGCCGGCGGCGCGTCCGGATCGGCCTGCTCGCCGCCGTCGCGGTCGCGTGGTTCCCACTGGTAGACGTGGTCCGAGGAACGGTCGACCAGGACCAGTTCGACCCCGGGGGTGTCCAACGCATAGGCGATCGCCTGGTATTCGGCGGACGCCTCGGTGATCGGCGCGACCACCGACAGCGGCGCCCACTCGATCGGGAAACCGTCGATCTCGGAGGCGAACGCCTGGACGGCCACCGGGAGCGTGCAGTTGCGCAGCTCGGACAGCAGCGGCGCCATATCCTCGCAGAGTTCGAGATAGACCACCTTCGGCTGCTTGGCGCGCAGCCGTCGGGCCATCGCGATCGCCGAGGCGGGCGAGTGGTGGCAGACCGGGAAGATCTCCAGGGGTTCGCGGGCCGCCCGGTCGACGTCGTCGACGATGCCGAGCAGGATGTCCGCCAATGCGTCCGGCCCGTCGGCGAACGTCGCCGCCGCATCCCGGAGTTGACCGCGCAGCGCGTCGAACGCGCCCTCGTCCGGGGCGGTCACGACAGGGCGGCGATCGCCGTGCGACCACCCTCCAGGAACTCCGGCCAGTGCCCGCCCTCCTCCTTGCCGCGCGGCTCGATCACGCCGTGCAGGTACTTGTTGATGATGGCCAGATCCTCCGGTTCGCGTCGGGCCAGCGAACCGACCAGGGAGGCGGCGAGGGTGTGTGCGGTCAACGCGCGGTCACCGAAGAAGTTGCCGTGCAGGATGGCGTCCTCCAGCACGCCGATCTGTTCGGCGGTGGACAACGACGACTCCAACCGCTCGTCGTCGCTGCCGGCCGCCGCCGAGGCGGCGCGCAGGTCGGCGAAGCTCTGCAACAGCACGTCCAGCAGTGTCGGCGGCACCTCCAGCTCGATCCGGTGCCGGCGCAGCAGTTCCTCGGTGCGGAAGCGGACGATTTCCGCCTCGCTCTTCTTGTTGGTCACCACCGGGATGCGGACGAAGTTGAAGCGGCGCTTGAGGGCGGAGGACAGGTCGTTGACGCCTCGGTCGCGGCTGTTGGCGGTGGCGATCACGGAGAAGCCCGGCTTGGCGAACACGATGGCGTCGTCGTCCAGTTCCGGCACCGAGACGTACTTCTCGGACAGGATGGAGATCAGCGCGTCCTGCACGTCGCTGGTGGAGCGGGTGAGTTCCTCGAACCGGCCGATCGCGCCGGACTCCATCGCGGTCATGATCGGCGAGGGGATCATCGACTCCCGCGACTGGCCCTTGGCGATCACCATCGACACGTTCCACGAATACTTGATGTGGTCCTCGGTGGTGCCGGCGGTGCCCTGCACGACCAGGGTGGAGTTGCGGCAGATCGCGGCGGCCAACAGTTCGGCCAGCCAGCTCTTGCCGGTGCCCGGGTCGCCGATCAGCAGCAGGCCGCGGTCCGAGGCCAATGTGACGATGGCGCGTTCGACGATGCTGCGGTCGCCGAACCACTTCTGGGCGATCTCCCGGTCGAGGCCGTCGGAGCGCTCGGAGCCCAGCACGAACAGGCGGATCATCTTCGGCGACAACCGCCAGGTGAAGGGCTTGGGGCCGTCGTCGACGGACTCCAGCCAGTCGAGCTCCTCGGCGTACTTGAGTTCGACGGGCGCGCGCAACAGGTCGGACATGTGAGGGAGCCTTTCTAGGCGAGGAACGTCTTGAGTTCGTGCACGAGCTTGCGGATGTGCCCGGAGATCACCGGTGTGCCCAGGTCCTTGAAGCGTTCGCGGAACCAGGGGTTGACACTGCCGCGACCGGAACTGGTCACCGAGCCGACCGGGATGAACTTGGCTCCCGAGCGGTGCACGGCCGCCATGTCGGCGAACAGCCGTTCGGTGTGCCATTCGTAGAAATCGGAGATCCACACCACGACGGTGTTGCGCGGTTCGGCGATCTTGGGTCGGGCCAGGGCCATCGCGACCGTGCCGTCGGTGCCGCCGCCGAGTTGGGTGCGCAGCAGGGTCTCGAACGGGTCGTGCACCCACGGGGTGAGGTCGATGGCCTGGGTGTCGTAGGCGATCAGGTGTACGTCCACCTTCGGCAGTCCGGCGAAGATCGACGCCAGGATGGTGCAGTTGACCATCGAGTCGACCATCGAGCCGGACTGGTCCACGACCACGATCAGCCGCGAGGGAGTGGTCTTGCGGACGGTGTGCCGGTAGAAGAGGCGGTCGACGTACAACCGCTCCTCCTCGGGATCCCAGTTGGTGAGGTTCTTCCAGATCGTGCGGTCGATGTCGAGGTTGCGGAACACCCGCTTGGGCGGGATCGACCGATCCAGCGTGCCGACACTGGCCTTGGCCAGTTGGGTGCGCAGCACCTCGGCGACCTCGTCGACGAAGCGGCGGATCAGATCCTTGGCATTGGCCAACGCGACGCCGGACAGATTGTTCTTGTCCCGCAGCAGTTCCTCGATCAGCGACATGCTCGGGGTCAGTTGCGCCGCGAGCCGGGAGTCGGCGAGCACCTCGCGCAGCTTCATGCGTTTGACCAGGTCCGCCTCGATGGCGGCCAGTTCCGGGCCGATCGCCGGGATCAGCGTGCCGAGATCGGGTGTTCCGCCGCCGACGCCGGTGCCGGTCCGGCCGGCTGCTCGACCCGCGGACCCGGGCCGACCGCCGCGCAGATCGCCGGGCTTGCAGCCGATCGCACGCTCCAGCCAGCCGGCGTCCGACTGCCAGCGGGACAACTGTTCGGCGCTGACGGTGCCCGATCCGGTGCCCAGTACATTGAGCAGCAACTTGCCCACCATCGCGGCGCGGCGCACCTCGGCGGCCCGGTCGCGGCCGTCCGGGTCCGGCTCGGGCACCATCAGGTCCTCGAACTCGGCGGCCAGTTCGGGGTGTCGCTGCACGATCGCGTCGACGGACGCCTGTGGGTCCAGCAGCGCGGGCGGCAGGCCGAGGTCCTCGACCACGGCCAGGCTCGCCGATTCGAGGCTTGCCTGCTCCTGCGGGTCGAACAGGCGGGCCAGAAGCCGCCAGTAGAGGACCTGCCGACGATTCTCGTCGGCGATCGGCTCGGTGACCGGCTCGGCTGCGGATGCGCCGGCAAGGTCGACAGAGGCGGACGCGGCGAGGTCGAGCGCGGCTTTCGGGACGGGTACAGTGCTCGGCTCGCTCATGTGCGCAACAACTTCCCGGCGCGTTCGCGCAACACCCGCACTGCTTCGCCGGCGGCCTGTTCGGCCTTGACGCCCACCTTGTCCGCGGTGCCGCCGGCCCAGGCGCCGGCGTGGATCGTGACGGTCTTCTTCTTGACCGCGGTCTCGACGGCGAGCGGCTGGATCCGGAAGTCGCCGGCGTCCCACCGCACCAAGCCGATGCACGCGCTTGAGGTCGCGACGGCGTCGGGAGTGAGCGGTCCGGCCGAGGGGATGCGGTCCGCGTCGACGGCGATCCGGTGGCCCGCGAGCGTGAACGCGAGCCCGCCGTCCGCCCGGTCCACCCCGTAGTCCTCCAGGAACACCGGTATCGCGATGCCCGCCGGATGCCGGTCCAGGGGTGCGATCGCCCCGGCGCCGGCGCCGGGCAGCGCGACCCGGGCGGTGGCGAAAGCGTCGGCGGGCTTGCCGACCCGCGCGTGTGCGTCGCTCCAGATCAGGTCGCCCTCGGCGGTGATCGGCATGTCCGTCAGATCCATCGAGCGCCCGTCGCCGGCCGCGGCCGACAACGACAGGTGCGGGCGCAGCAGTTGCCACCCGCCCACGCCGACCACGGTGTCCGGTTTGGGCGCCGAGACGCTCGCCCGGACCAGGCGGGCCGGGCCGCCGCCGGCGGGCTCGAACACCGCGTGCACCTGGGCCTGTACGGCGGTGGGGTGCTCGTGCAGGTCGATGCCGAGCGGCAACAGCCGGCCGGTCACGGTGTCGGTGCCGGGCGGTGCGACGGCGCCGGGATGGGTCAGCAACATCGCCCGCGACCACAGGTCGGCCCAGCGGCGCACCGGGATGCGCTCCAGGGCCGCGCCGGGGCAGGACGCCGCGAGTTCGGCGGCGAAGCCGTCCAACAGCGTGGCCGAGCGGCGCAGCGTCGGGTCCGGGAGCATCGCGAAGACGACCTGCCCCGCTCCGGAGACCAGGTCGTGGTCGATGCCCTGCCAGCCGGCGCGGGCCAGGTCGGCGAGCCAGGCGCGGGCCGCGGCGAGCAGGTTCACCGCCGCGAACGTGCCGGACTCGACGGCCGGTTGCTCGGCGCGGGCTCGGCCGGTGGCCTCGTCGATCCGGGCCACCAGCGCGTCGTGGATCGCGCCGAGC
>NZ_JBHZAV010000315.1:0-6592 GCF_042754445.1 Embleya sp. NPDC059213 | reverse complement strand
TCCCCCGCCGGCGGGGGGGGCGCCCCCCCCCACCCCCCCCCCGCGGGGGGTGCGGGCGCGGGTTGTGCCCGCCCCCGGGGGGCCCGGGGCCGCGCCCCCCGGGCCCCACGCGGGTGTCGGACGACGGCGGGGCTCAGCCCCAGAGCTCGTCGGTGTACTTGTCGGTGCCGACCACGGTGGGGATCCACGGCGCGCAGTAGGTGACCCGGCCGATGCCCGAGGCGTCGATGCGCTCGGCCCACGCCTTGAACGCGTCCCAGCTCTCGCGCGGGTCGCCCTCGAGGAAGTACAACTGCATGCTGCGGGTCGCGGCGTTCGGGTCGCGCGGGACGAACGCGGGAGCGTCGTCCTTGAGCGGGACCGCGGTCCACGCGGCCACCGACGCGATCGGCGAACCCTTGAGGAAGTCCGGGAGGTTCGTGGAGAACCACGCCTCCAGGTCCTCCTGGGTGGTGCCCTCGGCGCGCTGCACGGCGAGCGAGACCAGGCCCTGGTAGTTGCGGTCGAGGGCCAGTTCCAGCGGGACCGGGTCCTCGTCGCGGTACCAGCGGCTGTCGTGCAGGTACATGCCGGTGTGTGCGTGGATCCGGTGCTGGAAGCCGCGGTCGTTGCCGTAGAGCCAGTTGACCTGGTCGACCGCCCACGCGTTCCACTCGTCGAACTGGCCGTCGTTGAGCCAGTAGATCGCGACGTAGGAGCCCGCGTCGATGCTGGGGACCACGTCGCTGTCGGCCGGGAAGCGCAGCGCCTTGAGGTCGGCGGTGGCCACCCAGCGGCTGCCCGCGAGCAGGCCGGGGCCGATCATGCAGCCGGCGTAGTAGTGGTCGCGCTCGTACCAGCGGTTGTAGCTCACCTCGTGGCCGCGCTCGGGGTCCACGGCGGTGAACAGCATGCTGCCCACCCGGATCGGATATTCCTTGAAGCTCATGGTTGCCTTTCGGGTCGTGCGGTGACACGTGTCGGGCGGGACGGGCCCGGCCGGGGACACCGGCCGGGTGGTAATGGTCAGGCCTGCCGGCGGAAGCGGGTGGTGCGGTGCTCCGGCTCGGTGTCGAGCTTGGGGATGACGTGCTTGCCGAACAGTTCGATGGTCTTGAGGGTGTTCTCGCGGTTGTCGCAGCCCAGGCCGAGGACGAGTTGGTCCACGCCGACCGCCTCGTACGCCTTGACCGCGTCCAGTACACCGTCCGGCGCGCCGCAGATCAGCGCACCCGCGTCGGCGGCGAACTCGACCAGTTCGGGGGTCAGGTCGGGCATGAGTTCGGGCCAGTACGGGATGCCCTCGGGGTGCGGGAACGTGTCGTGGTAGCGGAAGACGTTGCCGGTGAGGTACATCGGCCGGGCCGCGACCGCGTTGGCGATCGCCTGCTCCCTGGTCTCGGCGACGAAGCCGGTGCTCACCGCGAGTACGTTGTCGTTGACGAAGTCGGCGATCGGTTCGGCGTTGCCGATCTCGCGCTTGTAGCCGGCCACCAGTTTCTCGGCGCTCGCCGGGTCGCCGATGGAGAAGCCGAGTACGCCCAGGCCCATCCGGGCGGCCATCGCGTAGGACGGCGGGCTGCCGGCGGCGTACCACATGGCGGGGTGCGACTTGCCGTACGGCTTGGGCAGGATCTTGCGCGGCGGGAGTTGCCAGTAGGTGCCGTTGTAGCCCTCGTAGGTGTCCTGGAGGAACATCTTGGGGAACTCGCGGATCACGTCCTCCCAGATCGCCTTCGTCTCGGACATGTCCTCGATGCCGGGCAGGAAGCCGAGGATCTCGTGGCTGCCGGCGCCCCGGCCGGTGCCGAACTCGAAGCGACCCTTGGTGAGGTGGTCGAGCATCGCGACCCGCTCGGCGACCTTGGCCGGGTGGTTGACCTGGGGGAGCGGGTTGAAGATGCCGGAACCGATGTGGATGCGCTCGGTGGCGTGGGCGAGGTAGCCGCACATCACGTCGTTGGCGGACAGGTGCGAGTACTCGTCGAGGAAGTGGTGTTCGCTCAGCCAGACGTACTTGAAGCCGGCCCGGTCGGCGGCGATCGCGAAGTCCATGTCGTTCATCAGGGCTTCGTGCTCGGCGTTGGGGTTTCCCTCGCGCCGGAACGACGGGTTGTAGCCCTGAAGAAAGATGCCGAATTCCATTGCACTCCCAGTTCCGCGTTCTGGTCGGGGCGGGGTGATCGGTCGGTGGTCCGGGGCGTTCGGGGGCGTTCCGGTTTGTCTGGGTGCTGTGTGGGCGGGGGTGCGTGGCCGGCGCCGGCGGGTGCGGGCGCCGGCGCTTTCGGTCAGGGGGCGAAGGTGCCGTCCGGGCGGCGGACCCAACCGGAGGCGGCCATGGTGCCGCCGTCGACGTGCAGGGTGGTGCCGGTGACGAAGCGGGCCAGGTCGCCGGCGAGGAAGACGATCGGGGCGGCGCAGTCGTCGGGGGTGCCCAGGCCGAGGGGCACCTTGGCGGCGTAGTCGTGGGCGCCCTCGGCGGTCTCGAACGTCTCCGCGAGGCCGGCGTCGCCGGGGGTGGGGATCGCGTCGGGGGCCACGCAGTTGACCCGGATGCGTCGATCCGAGAGTTCCAGGGCCAGTGACTTGGTGAGTTGTTCGACCGCGGCCTTCATCGCGGCGTAGACCGCGAAGCCGGGTGCGGCACGGAACGCCTCGATGCTGGTGACGTTGACGATCGAGCCGCCGTCGCGCACGAGCGGGACGCCGTGTCGGATCACGTGCGTGACGGAGGTGAAGTTCTCGTCGACCAGCGCGGTCTGGCCCTTGGGGCGGACCTCCATGAATGGTGACCAGAAGCCGCCGCCGGCGTTGTTGACGAGGATGTCCAACCCGCCGAATGTGCTGTGTGCCTCGCCGAGGAAGCGCTCGACGCCGTCGCCGTCGCGGACGTCGAGTTCGACCGCGAGCGCCCGGCGGCCGGTCGCCTCGATCGCCTTCGCGGTCTCCTGGAGGCCGATCGGCTCGCGGTCGCAGATGGCGACGTTCGCGCCGAACCGGGCCAGTGCGACGGCCGTCGCCGCGCCGATTCCCCGGGCGGCGCCGGTGACCACGGCGATGCGATCGGTGAGCAGGGCGGCGGAAGGGTCGAGCAGCACGGGGGCACCTCACTGTGGATCGCGTACGTTGTCGCCTCGACGCGGAGCGGCCGTCGCCGGCCGTGCTCTGCGCTGGGGTCACCATGCCACCTGACGACCCGTCACCTGAAGGGAGACGGCTGTCTTTTTCCGACTCGGTGGGTGGGTGTTCACGCAGGTCCGCAGGTGATCTGACGCTCAGTCAGCAAAAGTGGCGGACATCACCGCCCGGGGTGGCCTATTCGACCAAGCTCGACGACGGTGTGCCGGCGGGCGGCCTTGCCGGCACCGGTGCGGGTGGTTGCGCGTGGTCGCCGGCGCGGGTGTCGGGCCGGCGACCGGGGGCGCAGGCACGGGCGTCGCCTGTGGGTGTGGGTGCGGGTGCGGGTGCCGACAGTCGTATGTCGCGGTCGCGGTCGCGGTCGCGGTCGCGGTCGTGGGCGGATCAGGCGCGGGCGCAGGCGCAGGTGAGCCGGTGTCGGCCGCCGGCTCTGGCGGGTGCGGGCGCAGTGGTCGGAGGGTGCGGGCGGCAAGGCCGGCGAGCGTGGTCGTGGTCTTGGTCGCCGACGGCGCTCGGGCCGCGCTTTGTTGTGGCGGCGGGTGCGGGCGCAGCTTAGTGCGGTCGCGAGTGTGGTTGCGCCGACGGCACTGGTCGCGGGCGCGGGCGGCGGCGCGGGTGGTGTGGGCTGCGGTCGTCGGAGGGCGCAGGTGGCTGTGGGCGCGCCGGCGAGGTAGGGGAGTGCGGTTGTGGTCGCCCGCGCAGGCGGTGGGGTGAGTCGATGTCGGCGCGTGTGCGGGAGTGAGGGGTGGTGCGTTCGGGGGCTCTTTGGAAGCGGTGCTTCGGGGCCCGTTGTCGGTTCGCATGGATTGTCCGAAATCCATGCGAAGCGGATGCGGCGCTCACTACGCTCTGCGACGTGGCGCTATCTCCCGATTCCTGCGGCATCGTGGCCGACTTCGGCACATGGCTCGCGCGAGCGGGCCGACCGGCCCCGGATACCGAGCGGATGATCGATGTCGTGGGCACCCTGCTCGATCTGCGGGTCGCCTGCCTGCGGCTCGACGACCACACGCGCTGGCGGGCCGGTGATCTGAATGCGCTGTTGGAGACGTTGGTGCCTGCGCACGTCGCGCTGCCCCGTGCGGACACCGTAGGTCTGGTGGTGCCCGCGCTGCGGTTGTTCCTGGAGTTCCTGCGTGAGCGTGGGCCCCTGCACCCGGACAGCGACCGGCTCGACCCGTTGCTGGCGGTGCTGGAACGACACGAGGCCGAACTGCCGGCCCGGATGGCGGATTCGACCTGTTGGGGGTCGGCGAAAAAGTTGTTCGTGGCGGGCTATGCGACGGGCCCAGGACGGGGCAGGGCGCTGCCGGCGGTTCGGTTGCCGGACGAACGCGAGTTGGCGCGGGCGGCCTCGGCGGCGCCGTCGTTCGCCGCCGCGCTCACTCTGGCCCGCTGGGTCGGTCGTGGGCGGCCGGTGACCGCGACCGGTGTCCTGCGCCGGGTCCCGGCGGTCGAGGCTGCGGCCTCGCTGGGCATCGACGTACCGATCGAGGGCGTCCGCAGCGCGCGCGACGTGGAGTCGCTGCATCATGTCTGGTCGATCGCCTGTACGGCGGGCCTGATCGAGGTCGGCCGCACCGTTGCGACTGCGGGTGCGCTCACCCGGGCGCTGGCGATCGGTCGACCGAGCGATGTGCTGCGTGTGTGGTCGAGCCTGTGGGAGGGCGTCGCGGTCGGCGAGGCCACCGGACGGCCGGCCATGCGTCGCGCCGGGTACGTGCTGCGCGGTGGCGATGTGATTCGTGAGCTGTTGCGCGAGTTGTACGACCACGCGGGCCGTTGGGTGCCGATGGGCGGGCTGTTCGAGCTGCTCTCGTACACGCCCGACGGCCGACCGAGGTCGCCGCTGGTTGCCGACCCGGCGCTGTTCACCGGTCTGACCCTGGCCCACCAGATGGACGACCTGCGTGCGTTCGGTGTCCTGGAGATCCGTGAACTCGTGGGTGGTGGAGCGCCGTTCATGGCGGTGCGGCTGACCCCGTTGGGGCTGTACGGGCTGCGTACCCGCTTCCTCGAACTCGGTGTGCCCGCCCCGCTCAGCGGTCCCGGCAGCGGCCCGAGCGAGCCCGCGTTGCCGCCGCTGTACGTGCCGCCCACCTCCGAGTGCGCGTTGGCTGCCCGGATGTCGCCGCTGTTGGCCCAGGCGGCCGCGCTCGCGGAATACGTGGAGGAGCACGGGCCGCTGCCGATCACCCGGGAGGAGGTACTGGCGCACGACGTCGCACGCCGGGCGATGGTCGAACTCGGCATCGCCGAGCAACCCTGTGGCCCCGTCGCCGGCCCGCCTCGTACGGCTCGGGACGAGCATGCTTTGCACCGGCGTTGGACGCTGGCGCTGGGCACCGGTCTGCTCGTCCTACTCGATGGTGCGGTACATGCCGCGGACGGCCTGCGGGTGTGGCGCGAGGGCGGTGACCGCGAGCTGATCGCGCTCGCCGCGCGGGCGATGGTGGTGGTGGCCGAGGACAACGCGACCTTCGGCGAGGCGCACGAGCGGCGGTGGGACGTCCCCGAGGGGCTCGCCGCGTCGCTGTTCACCGGTCTGGTCCAACTCGGCGGCCCGCTCCCGGTGTCGTTGTTCGTGGGCTTGGCGGTGCGTCGCGACCTCGACCACGTGGTTCGCACGCTGCGTACCGAGTTGCCGGCCGAGGACGAGGCGTTCGCGCTCGGCCGGATCCTGGACGCGCCCGACTTGGTCCGCGAACTGGGCCGACTGTGCGACGCGGGCGCGGGTGCGACCACGCCCGACCCACGCTCGCCTGCGCCTGCGCCTGCGCCTGCGGCCAACCCGAGCCCGCCCACATCCGACTTGTGTCTGCCGGCGCCGGTACCTGCGCCCGACCCTGGCCCGCCCGCGACCGACCCGAGCCCGCCCGCGCTTGCGGCCGACTCCGGCGCGCCCGCGACCGATCCGCGCTCGCCTGCGGCCAACCCGGCTGCACCCGTGTCTGCGACCGGCCCGCGCCCGCCTGCGCCCGCGACCGACCCGAGCCCGCCCGTGACCGATCCGCGCCTGCCTGCACCGGCGGCCGACAGCGGCTCGCCCGCACCTGCAAATGATCTGCGCTTGTCTGCACCCGCGTTCGACACCGGCGCCTCCGCGCCCGCAGGCGATCAGCGCCTGCCCGCACCCGCACCCGCACCCGACACCGGCTGGCCCGCACCTGCGACCGGCACCGGCTCGCCTGAGCCCGCGGCCGATCCGTGCTCGCCTGCGGCCAACCCGCCCGCACCCGCGTCTGCGACCGGGCCGCGCCCGCCTGCGCCCGCGACGGACCCACGCGCGCCCGTGACCGATCCGCGCCTGCCCGCGCCTGCATCCGACACCGGCGCGCCTGAGCCCGCGACGGACCCGCGCCCGCCGGCGCCGGCGGGCGACTCCACTCGCCCGCCTGCGCCGGCGCCCGCGACCGACCCGGGCTCGCGTACCGCAGACCCCCTGTCTCTTATAAACAACTCCGAGCCCACCAGA
>NZ_JBHZAV010000314.1:0-6601 GCF_042754445.1 Embleya sp. NPDC059213 | reverse complement strand
GGCCTACGGATGGCCGGTTTCGATGGCGTCGACGAGGATCGAGCACGCGGTGTCCACGACGTCGGCGGTGACGTTGAGCGGCGGCAGGATCCGGACCACGCCGTCCTCGCGACCACCACGTTCGACGATCAGTCCGCGGCGCAGTGCCCGGGACTGGACGGCCTCGGCGAAGTCGCCCGCCGGGCGACCGGTGTCCGGGTCCGCCAACTCGATGCCCCACATCAGCCCCCGGCCGCGCACCTCGCGCACCCACGGGTCGGCCATCAGCGGCGTCAGGCGCGCGGAGATCTGCGCGCCGCGTCGGCGCACGTTGCCCAGGACGTCGTCCCGCCGCACGATGCGCACGGCCTCGGCACCGGCGGCGAAGGCGAGTTGGTTGCCGCGGAAGGTGCCGATGTGCGCGCCGGACGCCCAGGTGTCGAGTTTTTCGTCGTAGAGGATCACCGCGATCGGTGTACCGATGCCGCTGAGTGCCTTGGAGGCGACGATGACGTCCGGTTCGATGCCGTACTGCTCGAAGGCGAACCAGGTCCCGGTGCGCCCGCATCCGGTCTGGACCTCGTCGACGATCAGCAGGATGCCCAGTTCGCGGGTGATCGCCCGCAACCGGCGGACGAAGTCCGCCGTGGCCGGGACGACGCCGCCCTCGCCCTGCACCGGTTCGAGGATCACCGCGGCCGGCAGCGGGATGCCGCCGTTCCCATCGGTGAGCGAACGTTCCAGGTACGTCGCGCAGTTGGTGCTGCAGGTGGTCGGACTCAGGTCGAGTGGGCACCTGGTGCAGTAGGAGAACGGGAAGAAGTGGGTGCCGGGCACCCCGTTGGGCACCGCCGTCTTCGGTGCGACGAGTCCGGACAGGGCCATGGCGGCATGGGTGCTGCCGTGGAAGCCGCCCTGGAAGGTGACGATGTCACCTCGGCCGGTGGCGATCTTGCACAGCTTGACCGCCGCCTCGACCGCGTTGGCTCCGGTCGGGCCGCAGAAGTGCACCTTGGTGCGATCACGCATCTCCGCCGGCAACATGGACAGTTGGGCATCGATGAAGTCGTCCTTGACCGGGGTCGGGAAGTCCAACCCGTGGGTGAGCAGACCGAGCTGCGCGATCACCGATCGCACCAGTTCCGGATGGTTGTGGCCCAGGGACAACACCCCGGCACCGGCGAGGAAGTCGATGAAGACGTTGCCGTCGACGTCGCGGATGAAGCTGCCGAAGGCTTCGGCGGGCGCGATGGGCAGGTGTCGCGGGTAGGTGCGGGCGTTGGACTCGCGCCGCTCCTGACGCGCGAGCAGTTCGGCGGAGCGGGGGCCGGGAAGGTCGCAGTCGACTCGCGGTTCGGTCATGGTGTGTTGTACGAGCGATGTCATCAGGCTCTCCGATGGCGTGGCGGGACGGGCGGGACGGGCGGGATGAGAGGGACGAGAGGGATGGGAAGGCGGAAAAGGGACGAGGGTGGAGCCGGGGATCAACCGGGCCGGGCCGGGATGCCGCGCCAGCGGGTGCCGTCGGGGAGGTGTTCGCCCTTCATCACCAGCGACATGGCGTCCAGGCGGGCACCCGCGCCGACCTCCGCGTCGTAGAGCACCACCGACCGGGGACCGACCGAACTGCCCTGCCCGATCCGGACGTTGGACATCTTCATCACGCGGTCCTCGAACAGGTGGGTCTGCAACGAGGTCACCTCCGCCACCGCCGCGTCGTCGCCCACCTCGACCAGGTCGAACTCGGTGAGGTAGGTCGTCGCGAGCCAGACCCGCCGGCCGATCCGGGCGCCGAACAGGCGCAGCACCGGGCCCATCAGGGGCGTACCGGTGAGGAGGTTGAGCAGACTCGGCACCACGAGGTTCTCGAACAGCCCGGTGATCACCTCGGTACGGCGCACCCAGATGCTCCACAGCGGCTCGACGCGGGGCCGATAGCGGCCGATGATCAGCCACTTGAGCAACACCACGGCCAGGGTCGAACCGACGCCGACGGCCAGGAAGAAGGCCGGGCCGAGCAGGAACAGCACCCACGGCGGGAAGTTCTCGGCGACCCGGACGGAACCGTAGAGCGCCCCCAGCGCGGCCAGCGCGGCGATCGTCGCGGGCAGCGTGACCCGGAAGTACTCGATGGCCAGGCGCGCCGCGATCAGCCCCCGGGTGGGGCGGTAGGTCAGCTTCGCGGGGAAGTCCCGGCTCGCCTCGCGGCGCGGCAGGAAGATGGCGGGTGAGCCGAGCCAGGTCGTCTCGGGGTCGATCGGCCGAGTCGGGGCCAGCGAGTGCACGCCCAGCAGGCTGTTCTCGCCGAGTCGGCACGAGCCGGGCACCAGCGCCCCGTTGCCGACGAAGCTGCGTGCGCCGATCTCGGCCGGGGCGAGCGAGACGCGTCCGTGATGGAAGACCGCCGGTCCCACGACGCTGACATCGGCCACGAAGCTGCGTTCGCCGATGATCAGCATGTCCGGGTCGACGAAGCTGACGGTGGCGACCTCGGACCAGCGTCCGGTGCGGGCACCGAGCAGGCGCAGGAACGGCACCAGGTACAACGTCGAGTAGAGCGAGTGGGTCAGCGTCAGGCTGGTGGTCATCATGCCGTCGCCGATCCACTTGCGCACCCCGAAACCGCTGCGTTCGGGATGGATGCCGGCCCGCACCCGGGGCAACACGGCCCGCTTGACGAGCAGTACCAGCGTGCAGGTGGACAGCACGACCAGGGGACCGGCCGCGGCGGTGGCGACGATCGCCCAGCCGAAGCCGAACTTCCAGGCCACGCACCCCACGAGGGCGCCGGCGCCGGCGACGACCAGCAGCGGGACCAGCGCGAGCAGCACCGCCCCGGCTCCGAAGCCGAGCAACACCCGCTTCGGCCAGGGACGTTGGTCGTCCTCGGCGGCAAGGGCGCCGAGCAGGGCGGGCGTGCCGTCCTGCCGGGTGGCCGGCGAACCGGCCCAGTGTTCGTCCGCCGGCACCACCCGGCCGGCCGGAACCAGCGACTGTTCGCCGATCGAGGCCCGGTCGCCGATCACCGCGCCGGCCAGGACCACGCTGTTGGTGCCCACGAAACTGCCGGCGCCGATCCGGATGGGCGCCAGGTACAGCAGGCCGTTCTCCACCACGTACGGTTGCAGCCGCGCCCCGTAGCCGATGCTGGTGCCCTCGCCGATCTCCACGAACGCGGGCAGACCGATCACGGCCGACAGATGGCAACCTCGACCGATCCGCGCGCCGAGCAGCCGCAACCACGGGGCCAGCAGCGGCGAACCGGTCAGGAAGCCGAGCGGGCCGAACACCAGGATCTTGCCGTACAGCCAGAACCGCAGGTAGGTCACGCCCCACAGCGGATACCGACCGGGCCGGACGCCGAGCATCAACAATCGGCCGCCGAGCAGCGGGATCAGCAGACCCACCAGGATCCAGCCGACCTCCAGGAGGATGAATCCGGGCAGGGTCATCCGGGTCAGGCGGTCCAGGAGACCGCCGTCGGCGGGCCGGTGCACCGGCAGGTCCCAGACCAGGAACCACCGGTAGAGCAGCACCACGCCGGGCAGGCCGAACACGAGCAACCAGCCGTACAGGCAGGCGATCTGGGCGAGTCCGCAGGCGAACACCCGGGCGCCGGAGTGGCGCAGCGGTGCGGGCGGCTCGGCGAGTGGCGACGCCGCTCCCGAACCGCCGGGTTCCGGCTCGGTCTCGACTCGGGTCGTCGGCAGGAGGGCCAGCCGGCGGATGGTGGGATGGGCGTACAGGTCCCCCATCGCCAGGCCGTGCAGCCCGGGTTCGCGGCGCAGTCGGGAGACGAGGCGGGCCGCGGACATCGAGTGGCCGCCCAGGTCGCAGAAGAAGTCGTCCTCGACGGAGACCGCCTCACCGCCCAGGACCTCCCGCCAGACCGCGGCCAGTTGCTCCTCCACCGCGGTCGCGGGGGCCACGTGGGTGGTGGAACGCCGGTTCAGCGGTGCGGAGGTGGGGGAGGGCAGGGCGGACCGGTCCACCTTGTCGGCGGCCAGGAGCGGGAATTCGGGCAGTACCTCGACGAAGGACGGGATCATGTAGTCCGGGAGTCGGCTCTGCAACGACACCCGCAGCCGCTCGCGCAGCACGTCGTGGGAGACGCCGGCGGCGCGGTCGGTGAGCGTGACGTAGCCGACCAGGTCCTGGACGACGCCGTCCTGCTCCCGGGGGGTCACGATCGCGTTCTCGACGGCCGCGTCGGCCCGCAACAACTCCTCGATCTCGGCCGCTTCGATGCGGTAGCCGCGGATCTTGAGTTGGGTGTCCAGACGGCCCAGGTATTCGATCTCCCCGGTGGGGGTGAACCTGCCGAGGTCGCCGGTGCGGTAGATACGGGGGATCTCGGCCCGTTCGTGCGCGACCGGGTTGACCACGAAACGCTCGGCGGTCAGTTCCGGGCGGTTGACGTAGCCGACGGCCACGCCCGGGCCGCCGACGCAGATCTCGCCGCCGACGCCGTCCTCGACCGGCCGCAGTTGCTCGTCCAGGATGTAGACGCGATACGTGGGCAGCGGGACGCCGATGGTGACCGGCCGGTCGGGGGCCAGTTCGCCGCAGGTGGCGGTGACGGTGGTCTCGGTCGGTCCGTACGCGTTGAGGATGCGCCGGTCGGGTCGTGCCCAGCGGCGCACCAGGTCCGGCGGGCATGCCTCGCCGCTGACCAACAGGCTGCGCAGCCCGGGTAGTTCGGCCTCGATCGTGGTCAGCAGGGTCGGCACGCAGCACAACACGGTGATCGCGTGGTCGACGAGGAAGTCGCTCAGGCCGCGGCCGACCCGCCGATCGTCGCCGGGGCCCGCGACCAGGGTCGCGCCGGCGATCCAGGCCGGCCAGATCTCCTCCACCGAGAAGTCGAAGGCGATCGAGAGGCCCTGGTAGACGCGATCCTCGGCCCGGACCCGGTAGATCGGGGTGACCACGCGCAGGAAGTTGGCGATGCTCGCGTGCGAGACGGCCACGCCCTTGGGCCGGCCGGTGGTGCCGGACGTGTAGATCACGTACGACCACGAATCCGGCTCGATGTCGACGTCGGGCCGGTCGTCGCGCTGCTCGGCCAACTCGCGGCTCGCCCGGTCGAGTTCCAGGAACGGACAGGGCACTTCCGCGGTGCGGTGGCGCATGCCGGAGGTGGTCACCAGATCGCACAGGTCGGCGTCCCGGGCGATGAAGGCGATGCGATCGGCCGGGAAGGCGGGATCCAGCGGGACGTAGGCGGCGCCCGTCTTGATCACGCCCAGGAGTGCGACATAGCAGTCGATCGATCGTTCCAGCAGGATCCCGACGGTATGGCCCGGAGCGACCCCGCGAAGTCTGAGCAGATTCGCCAGGCGATTGGCCCGCGAATCTACTTCCGCGTAACTTAGCTCGCTGTTGTCGCAGACGACGGCTATGGCCTCGGGATTGCGGTCGCAGGAGCGTTCGAAGAAATGGGGGAGGGCGCTGATCGGCGAGTCTTCGAGAGCGGTCGTCGGCCGTGATATATCGGGGTCGAGCGCCGCCTTCGCGCGCCCCGGAGCGGGTCTCACTTCAGTCATGAAGGCTCCTCGGATGGATTTATGTGAACCGGGTTGAATTAATCGATTCGCGCTTTATTTGATTGTTGATCCACATGCAGAACCGGTGCTCGCAGACGTTCCGCGTGTCGCCGTGCGATCGAGGAAACCTGCGGGCGTGCCCTGTCGGCGCAGGTGAAGCACCATGTGGTGGCCGGCGCGGGCGCGGCGTTCGGCCGTACGTAGGTCGGCGCTCGTCGCATCGTGTGGCAGGTTCCGGCGAACCGCCGAGGCGCGGGAAGCGCGCTCACGAAATGACGTGGCCCACGGGGCGAAACCGCGACGAACGATCGGATACCGAGCGCCCGCGCCACTCTACCACCGCCGGTCGACGCCACGCGTCGACAGCGGCCCGGCTCCGGTGGAATTCGAAACCGTGATCATTCGTCCCCGGAAGGATCACGGTCCCGTCCACTTTTGTGACCGCGATTGAGGATTGCACTTTCTTCGCGGTCACGGTTGAAGCCGAAATGAAAAATAGATTCGGGCGCGCAGGCACCAACAGGCGAATACGAGCCAACGTGAATTGGCCCGTTGGTGCGGGCGATGGATACCCGGGGTGACGGCATGGTGACTGTTCGCCCGCTGCCCGGTGACGCCGGACGCGAGGTCGCCGGTGCCGGGCGCACGTCGCAGCCGGAACGGAATCCGGGACGAGTCGGGCGCGACCCGGGGGTCCTCGGGGGTACCCCCCGAAAAGGTCGGCGCGGACCGGAATCGAGCCGGTCACCTGCGGGGTCGTCGGGGCGGCGCGCGGGCCGCGTCCCGCGCCGGCGGAGTGGCGACTTCCGCCGGGGTCGGAATACACGATGTCCTGCCGCGCGGACGAAGCGAGCCGATCCGGATCGACGCGGCGGAATCGTTCGACTACCCGGAGTGGTCGAATCGTGGTCGGGGCGGCGAAATCCGGCCTTCGGAGAGGGCAGAAATGTGTGCCCTGTGCCTTCTATCGGCCGCCGGGGTGGGCAAAGACTCCCTCACGGTTGCCTCTCGGTTCTTTCCGGACCGGTCCGGTGCCGTTGTTTTGTCCCATCCGCCGCCCGCGCGCGGTCCACGGG
>NZ_JBHZAV010000313.1:0-6702 GCF_042754445.1 Embleya sp. NPDC059213 | reverse complement strand
CCGGTCTTCCGCTACCGGTTCGACCTGCCCGCCACCGTGGGCGGCGTCGACGCACCATTCGCGCATGGCGACGGCGATCCGTCCCCAGGTGCGATCCTGCGATCGACGGACGGCGCGGCGCGCTCGCTGGCGCAGGCATGGATCGAGTTCGCGCACACCGGCGATCCCAACCGCCCCGGCGCGTCGCCGTGGCCGCCGTATGACGTGGATCGGCGCACGACCATGGTGTTCGGCCGACACCGCGCCGGACCCGGCCCGAAGGCACCCGGCCATGCGTGGTCGGCGGCATCCGAGGCAACCGTCCCACCCGCGTCGGGCTCGGCTCCGCACGGACGGCTCTGCTTGGCTTGACGCACCGGGGCGGGCCCACAAACATGACCGCATGACGGCGCACCGAGGCGGCCCACAGGCGGCCATGCGGGCCGCGAACCTGCGGCGCCTCCTGGCTTGTCTGGAGCGTGGTCCGCTCTCCCAGGTCGAGTTGGCCCAGGCCGCCGGACTGTCCGAGGCGACGGTATCCAACCTGGTCCGGCTCCTCCTCGCGGAGCGGCGGGTGGTTCTGGCACCGGGCGTGCGCAACGGGCGGCGGACCAAGGTGGTTCGGCTCGGTGGTCACCGCTCGGCGTGGGTGCTCGGCCTGGATCTGGGCAGGTCCTCGATCCGGGTCGGCGTGATGTCGCCGACCGACGAGGTGTGGCAGATCGAGGGCCCCATCCCACCGTCGTGTCCGTATTCGGACGCGTTGGCCGTCGCCGGGCGGCTGTTCGAACGGCTGCTGGTGGAGCGCGAACTCACCCGAGCCGATCTGGTTTCGGCGGTCGTCTCCGTCCCCGGCCTGGTCCGCTCCGCACAGCACCGGGCGGCCCACGGGTTGATCTCGCAGGGATTCCATCAGTTCGCGGGCTGGGGCAGCGTCCCACTGTCCCACGACCTGTCCGAGGTGCTGGACTTCCCGGTCCGGGTCGAGAACGACGCGAATCTCGCCGCGCTTGCCGAGCATCGCCTGGGGGCGGCCCGCGGCAGCGGCGACTTCATGTACGTACTGGCCGAGGCGGGTATCGGCGGCGCGCTGGTTCTGGACGGACGGGTGTACCGGGGAGCCACGGGCGTGGCCGGGGAGTTCGGCCACACGCTCGTCGATCCCGACGGCGTCGCGTGCTGGTGCGGATCGCACGGTTGCCTGGAGACCCTGGTCAACGAGGAGGCGTTGGTGGCTCGACTGCGTGCCGCGAACCCCGCGCCGACCGATCTGGCGGGCGTGGTGCGGGGCGCGCTGTCGGGGGAAGCCGCACACCGAGCGGCCGTACACGCCGCGGGGCGGGCGATCGGGACGGTCGTGGTCGGGGTCACCACGCCGCTGGATCTCGATCTGGTGGTCGTCGGCGGTCGGCTGGCCGGCGCGGGCAACCTCCTCCTGGACGGGGTACGGGCCCGGCTGACCGAGTTCGTGAACGTGATGCGCCCCTACACGATCGAGGTCGCCCGGTCCGGTCTCGGTCCCGACGGCCCGTTGCGCGGCGCGCTGTCGGTCGCCCGGGAGCGGCACGTTTCCGGCGCACTCGCCGGCCCGGACGACCTTGCGCCCGCCCGGCGCCGGTAGCGAACGACGACTCGTGGGCCGGGTTCGAACCGTGCCTTCGGCCTCTGTCGGGTCGTGCCGGAAGCCTCGGTGGCCGGCGAGAGATCGCCACCGAGGCTTCCGGTCACGCGCGGGATCGGGCTTTGGTCAGGGCCGCGCCGCAGCGCCGTGCGGGCGGTGCCCGCTCAGAAGTACCAGCCGACGGGTTCGTGGCCGCGGTCGACAATGTCGCTGAATCGGCCGCCGAGGAAGCCGAGGGGCTCCCCCGCTCGTTCGCACACGTCGAGCACCCGTGCGATCACCACGACGTGGTCGCCGCCCGTGAAGTGGCGCTCCACATCGCACTCCGGATGCGCGAACGCGTCGGGAATGACCGGCACCCGGTGCCGTCCGCTGACCACGTCCAAGCCGGCGAAGTGGTCCTCGCCCCGACGCGCGAAGCGCAGCGCGAGGTGTTCCTGGCGAGCGGACAGGATGTTTCGAGTTTGAACAGTTTCACCCGCTCCTCGGCCGGGGCGTTCGGGCTTCGGATCTAGCGGTCGATGTCGGCGCGCGTCTCGGGGTTGATCATGTCCGCGACGCTGGACGGGAGTTGGAGCACCCCACCACCGGGTCGGCGGGCCGGCGCAGGACCGAGAGCGGTCCTTCCTGGTAGAGCCGCCCGTCCACCCAGGAGCGGGCGACGAGCGACTCCCAGTCGACCCCGGCCAGGTCGGGGCCGAGTTCGACAACGGCGGCGCCGACCGGCTTGGGGCAGGCGGCTTCATCCCCGGCGGTGTAGCCGGCGACGATCAGGCGGGGCTGGGATATCTCCAACTGCTCTCGCGTGCCCACGACTTCCAGTCGCAGGCTAAGCGTGCGGACGCTCACTTGGGCAGTTCCTCCGTGTCGGGTTCGATCCAACGGGCCGCGGCAGGGAACACGCCGGACGGACGACGGTCGGCCAACACCGGGAACTCGGCCCGGACCTCGTCCACGACCGCCGGGTCGACATCGCAGAACGTCACGCCCTCGTCGGTCCCGGCCTCGACGAGCACATCGCCCCATGGGCCGACCACGCGGCTGTGTCCGGCAAGTTCGACGCCGTCGGCCTGGACCCCGACCGCATTGCAGGCGATCAGCAGGATCTGCTCCTCGACGGCCCGGCAGGTGGTGAACAGTCGCCAGTGCTCGCGGCGGGCGGCGGGCCACGCGGCGGGGACGACGACCGATTGCGCGCCGAGGTCCACCAGGTCGCGCCACATCTCCGGGAACCGCAGGTCGTAACAGGTGGTCGCGCCGAAGCGGCCGAACTCGGTGTCCACGACGTCCAGCCGCTCACCCGGCGTCAGCAACTCCGCCTCCCGCGAGGCGTATCCGAAGACGTGGATCTTGCGGTAGGTATGGCGAATCACGCCGTCCGGGGAGAGCAGGATCGCCGTGTTGAACAGTCGTCCCTCCCGGTCGCGTTCGACGATGCTGCCGAGGTGCACGTGGGCGTTCAACGCGCGGGCCCAGGCGCGGCCGGCGCTCACGGTGGCACCGCTCAACGATTCGGCCCGGTCGGCGTAGGCGTCGAACGCGAAGTAGCCGGCGGCCCACAACTCGGGCAGCACGACCAGATCGGCGCCGCGCGCGTCGGCCACCATGCGCCCCACCCGTGCCCTGCGCGCATCGGGCGCCTCGTCCGCCCCACTGGCCACCTGGACCAGGGCGATCCTCACGACTGCCCCACCACGGACGGAGCGCCGGCGACGCCGGACCAGTGCGCGGGCGCGGGCAGGTGCAGCGCGACCAGCGTGCTGGACAGGTGGGTCGCCAGCGACTCCCCCACCCGGTCGGCGTCGCCGGTGCGCAGCGCGGCCACGATGGCGGCGTGCTCGGTCAGGACCGTACGGGTCCGCGTCGCCACGTTCGCCACGGCACACAGGTCGCGGCGCAGGGGGGTCAGTCGGTTGCGGAGCAGGGCCTGTTCACGGTCGACCACGCCCAGTTCGGCCGCCACCGCGTCGAGACACCATCGGGCGTGGTGGAGGTCGGTGACGTCCGGTCTCCGTACTGCCACTTCGACGCCCCGGTCGGCGGCCTCGGCGCGCAGACGGTCGGCCTTGGCGGTGTCCCGCATCGTCGGCACGACGCGGATGCCCTCGGCGGCCAGGCCGATTGCGGTGTGCAGGCCGATGCCGCTGGATGTCTCCGTCACGAGTGCGGCTTCGTTGCCCATCGTGGACTCGTGTCCGACTTGGCTTCGTCTCGGGTCGTTTCGTTGGCGGTGATGGGTTCAGCAGGTTCGGCGTGCGTACTTGCCGTTCGGCGGGGCGCTGACGTCGTGGTCGCGGCGGACGATCGAGATGCGGGAGGCGAAGGACTTGCAGGCGGAGGCGAATCCGGCGTCGTCGTACTCGACGTCGACGACCCGGTTGCCGTACGCCGAGGCGTACTGGTCGCACTCGTCGGTCGCGCCGCACTGCTCGGCGACGGCGAAGTCGAATCCGATCGCCTGGTGCCGGTCGAGCAGTTCGGTGGCGTTCTTCTGGCCGATGGCCAAGCCGTCGCGGTGGGCACGTTGGGCCAACAGGGAGGCGAAGGCGATATTGTCCGCCGGTTTGAGCAGCCCGCCGGAACGGCCGTAGGAATCGAGGTTGTCGGGTTCGACCGCCTGGAACCCCTTGGCCGCGCAGCCGTCGATCCAGGGGTATTCGACCTGGGCGAGTCTGTCCCGCTTGGCGTCGGTGGACACGTCCAGCAGGGGCTCGTGCCAGTCCTTGTCGAGGACCAGGGCGCCGGAGGAGTCGCGGAGCAGCAGGTCGGGGTGGTTGCTCTGCCACCAGGCGGTGCTGCCGGGCTGGGCCTGGAAGGCGTTGATGTAACAGATGTTGTACAGGCCGGCCGCCGGGTCCGCGCCGCTGTCGCGTGAGACGATGCGCACGCCCGCGGCCGGTTGGTAGGCGCCGCCGATTTGGTAGTCCCATTGCGCGCCGATCGGCGGGAGGACCGGTTCGGCACCGCCGGCCGGAGGTTGTGCGGTCGGTGCGGCGGTGCCGGGGGTGGTGGGGGTGGGGCCCTGGGCGGTCGGGGTGTTGTCCTCGTCCTCGTCCGAGCCCGATGAGGAGCATGCCGCCGTCAGGAGGAGGGTCAGGGCAAGAGCCACGATCCGGGTGGCTGCGGTTGTGCGCATGGGAGTTCCAGCGTGTCTGTGGGTACGTCCCCGCCTCGGACACCGATGGGTCCTGGCGACTGGGTCCGGGCTTGCGGCCGCGCCGTCCTACCGGATGGGTGTACCTCTGGCGTCGGGGTGCAACGCGCTTTTACGCTACACCAATCGAATTGCCGGCCGGCCGGTTGCGGCGCGAGCGGTGCTCAGCGGCCGTCGAACAGGGCGACGGTGTCCGTGCCGGCGAAGCCGGGTGTTTCCGCTTCCGCGACCATGAGGGCGGCGATCCCGGCGCGTGGCGCCATCGGCGGGATCCTTCGAGGCTTGAATTCCGCGGCGCGTACGAGTCGCGGGCGCTCACGACGACGTCGGCACCCTCGACGGCGGTGGCGACACTGCCGGCGTCGGTCGCGTCGGCCCGGACCACTCGCAGGTTCGCGGCGGCGGGCGTCTCGATCTGTTCGGGCCGGCGGGCCAGGCCATGACGTCGTGCCCGCGTTCCAACGCGTGTGCGAGGACAAGGCGGCCGGTCTGTCCGGTGGAGCCGAGTACTGCGATCTTCATGTTGACCTCCGGTGGTGCCGGGAGGGGGAACAGGGTTGCGCGGCACGGTGGTTGGCGGTCCCAGGCGGCGGCTCGGTACGGTTCGGCGAGGACGGCGACGGCGACGGCCTGGGCGTGCGGGGCGGGAGCGGAAGCCAGGAAGCCGCCGCCCCCGCCAACGACACGGCGCTACAGTTCGTCCGCCGGCCGGCCCTCGTCGCGGCCGTTCCGCGAATCGTCGGCGGTCCCGCGCTGGACGACCCGGGTCTGCGCGGCCTGCCCCTGCCGCCGCCGCTGACCACGCCCGCCGTCCCGATCCATCTCGCGTGGCACCAGCGCTACGACAACGACCCGGCCCACGCCTGGCTGCGCGCAGAGGTCCGCAGCGCCCCGCACCATGCCTGCAACCCGGACGACGACGCCGCGTCGGGACCGGCGGGTGGCCCGATCCCGGACTGAACGAGACCGGCCGCCCCCGGTGGCCCCGCCGGCCGAAGTCACCTACGCCGTCCGCCGGTTACCGGGTCGCCGCCGTCGACGTAGTACGCCTGCGGAAAGCGCTCGCGCGGCTGCCGCTGACCGGGTCGCGGACGGCCGGATCGTCCTCGGTCGACGTCGGCCCGTGGCTGCGGCCCAACGAATCGGTGGACACGGACGCCGCGCTCGAGTGGGCCCTGTCCGACGGGCGCCCCGGCTTGGGCGAACGCGCCGCCGCCACCCGCCCCGCCGCCGCGCAGGAGCCGGAGGAGCCGGCCGGGTCCGCCGAGTCGGAGCTGCCGGCGGCGGGCCCTGCGTCGCCTCGCGGGGGTGCGGGGATCCGGGGCCGACGGAACGGTTCGGGCCCTCGTTCCAGTTCTTGGCTCAGGCTCGGATTTCGGCTTCGAGGGCCCTTGGACGTTCCTGTATGCGCGGCGGCGGATCATCTGGTCGGTGCGGCGATTCGATCGTTGTCGACTCAGCCTTCCTACTGGCTGATTCGAAATCAGATGTCGAGGACGATCCGTTTGGTGCAGGCGCGCGAGACGCAGATCATGATGTACTCGCCGCTTTCTTTCTCCTCTTCCGTGAGAACGTGATCGCGGTGATCGGGCTTGCCCTCCACCACGAGCGTCTCGCAAGCTCCGCATATCCCTTCGGAGCAGGAGCTCAGCGTGTTCACGCCGGCGTCGTCGAGTGCCTTGAGGATGCTCCCGTCGGCGGGCACGGTCACCGTGATACCGCTGCGCTTGGCCAGGACCTCGAACGGTACGTCGCCGGCCACGGGCACGGCGGGCGGAGCCGAGAAGCGTTCCAGGTGGAGCGCGCCCTGCGGCCAGGAGGAGGCTCGCTCCACGACGGGGGGGGGGGGCGAGCCCCGGCCCCCGGTGTTTATGTTTGTCTTATAAAAAAAATAAGCGGGCGCCGACGACAGCAGGGTAGATATAGGGTGTGGGCGGGTGATTAAAAA
>NZ_JBHZAV010000312.1:0-6716 GCF_042754445.1 Embleya sp. NPDC059213 | reverse complement strand
CATCCGTGAACTTCTTCGGACGTCCCACCTGAACATTCCCTTCCTGGACCCCACGATCCAAGTGTCAGGGTGTCCACGATCAGGGGGAAACCTCAGGCTCCCCGGCGGACCCGACCGGACCGCCCTCCCTCCGCGCCGTTGCCAGCGCCTTTCCGGCAAGCAACGCCCAGGTCTCGCCGGGGAGTCCAGGGCTCCCGGCCGCCGGTGACGGTGGGACCGGGTCGATCTCCGCCGGTCCACGTCGACCGTTTAGCCCTGAGCCATCCGCTGCCGACCAAGTCGTGACCGTCGGCCGCGCACGCCCGACCCACTCGGGAAGGCTCCCCGGCGGACCTGACCGGGCCGCCCTCCCGCGGCCACGACTGAGCCGATCCGCACACCCCGATGTCCCGCCGTCCCGACCGCGGCTCTACTCCGGTGCGCGTGCCGCGTGCCAGTCGTGGGTGTCGGTCAGGTTGGCGCCCGCCTGGCGGGCGGCCCGGATCGGGTCGCGGTCGCGCAGCGCGCGCAACAGGTCCTCGTGGCCGGCCGGGTTCGCGCCCTGGTAGTCGGGATCGTCCCAGGAGCCGGCCACCGACGCGCGCACCGGCCCGGCCAGGTTGCGGTACAGCTCGGCCAGCAGGGGATTGTGCGCCGCGTCGGCGATGCCCAGGTGGAACTCCCAGTCCGCGGCGATCCACGCCTCGTAGTCGCGCGCGTCCCACGCGGCCCGGCGCCGACGCAGCGCGTCGTCCAGGCCGGTCAGGTCGGCCTCCTCGGCGCGGATCGCCGCGAGCCGAGCGGCCTGCAGGTCGAGCGCCTGGCGGACCTCCAGGACCTGGCCGATATCGCTGCCGCCGTACAACCGCTCGACGGCGCCGGAGAGTTCGCTCACCGCGCGGACGTACGTGCCGTCGCCCTGGCGGACGTCCAACAGGCCCGCGTGGGCGAGCGCGCGGACCGCCTCGCGGACCGTGCCCCGGGCCACCTGGAGCCGGCTCATCAGTTCCGGCTCGGGCGGGATGCGGCTGCCCACCGGCCAGTCGCCGGAGGTGATGCGCTCGCGCAGCCGGGCGATCACCTCGGCGGACAGTGCCGGCCGGCGCACGGATTCGAGGCTGCTCATGCGCTCGGGCTCCTGACCTGGGACGTCGAATGGAGGAGGGGATCCAGAAGGGGTTGTCCACAGTACATCTGATGATTCGACGTCACACGCTGTCGTCGGTCGACTCGATCTGGACAGAATTCATCAGACGTCTTACCTTTGCGTCATGACTTCCGCAGTTCCCGTCACCGCCACGCTCCCGGCGTCGACCAGCGATGCGACCGGTCGCGCCCGGGCCGGGTGGCTGGCCGGCGTGGGCATCGTGCTGATCGCGTTCAACCTGCGGCTGGGCATCAGCAGCGCCGCCGCGCTCCTGGAGGCGCTGCGCGACGCGCTGGGCTTCGGCCCGGTGACCGCGTCGTTGTTGCCGACCCTGCCGACGCTCTGCTTCGCCGCCGCCGGGCTGACGGCGTCGCCGCTGGCGCGTCGGTTCGGTACCGAACGGGCCGTGCTGGTCGCGCTGTTCGCGCTCGCCGCGGGCCTGGGCATCCGGGTCGTGCCGAGCACGTGGGCGCTGCTGACCGGCACCGTCCTGGGCATGTCCGGCCTGGCCGTGGGCAACGTGCTGCTGCCGGCGCTGCTGCGCGCCCACTTCCCGCATCGGGTGTCGGTGCTGACCGGCGTCTACACCACGGTGATGGCTCTGGGCGCGACGCTGGCCGCGGCGGTGGCCGTGCCGGTCGCGAACGGGCTCGACTCGCCGTCGCTGGGGCTGGCCGTGTGGGCGCTGCCGGCCGTGATCGCGCTGCTGGTGTGGTCCCTGGTGCGGGCGCCGCACGCGCTCACCGCCGGCGGCGGTCCGGCCGCGCACGTATCGCCGTGGACGATGGCGCGCACCCGGTTGGGCAGGCTGGTCACCGCCTACTTCGCCCTCCAGGCGCTGAACTGCTACGCGCTGGTGGGGTGGTTGCCGACGCTGCTCTCCGACCAGGGCATGAGCCGCGGCGGGGCGGGTGCGATGTTGGCCGTCACCCAGGGCGCGGGCATTCCGGCGACGTTCGCGCTGCTGGCCTTCGTGCGGGCCACGGGGCGGCTGCGGCCCGCGTTCGTGGTGGTCTCGGTGAGCATGCTGATCGGCTTCGTCGGCCTGTTGGTCGCGCCGGTCGCGCTGCCGGTGTTGTGGGCCGCCGCGGTGGGCCTGGGCTTCTGTTCGTTCCCGCTGGTGTTGTCGGTGATCGGCGGCAGCGGCAGCGGCGCCGCGGAGACGACCGCGCTGTCCACCCTGGCCCAGTCGTTGGGCTACGCGGTGGCCGCGATCGGTCCCTTCGCGCTCGGCCTGATGCACGGCGCCACCGGCGGCTGGACGGTGCCGATGGCCGCGCTCGTGGTCACCGCCGTCGGCCAACTCCTGGTCGGCCTGGTCCTGTCCGGCAACCGGGGCACCGGGCCCGAGCAGCCGTCCGCCAAGTGAGTGCGCGCCGCGCGCGGGTGCCCTCGACGAGGAGCACCCGCGCGCGGCGGCGCGGTCGAACTACACGACCTCGGCCGCCGGTTGGGCGAACTGCGAGGCATACAGCCGGGCATACGCACCCTCGGCCGCCAACAGCGTGTCGTGCGTACCCTGTTCGACGATCGAGCCGGACTCCATCACCAGGATCACGTCCGCGTCCCGGATGGTGGACAACCGGTGGGCGATCACGAAGCTGGTCCGGCCGCGGCGCAGCGAGTTCATCGCCTTTTGGATCAGCACCTCGGTGCGGGTGTCCACCGAACTGGTCGCCTCGTCCAGCACCAGGATCTGCGGCTCGGTCAGGAACGCCCGGGCGATGGTGAGCAGTTGCTTCTCGCCCGCGCTGAGATTGCCCGCCTCGTCGGCGAGCACCGTGTCGTAGCCGTCCGGCAGCGTGCGCACGAAGCGGTCCGCGTGGGTGGCCCGGGCCGCCGCGACCACCCGCTCGCGCGAGACCTCGCCGACCCCGTACGCGATGTTCTCCGCGATCGTGCCGCCGATCAGCCACGTGTCCTGGAGCACCATGCCGATCGGTGCGCGCAGGTCCTCGCGGGTCATCCCGGCGATGTCCACGCCGTCCACGGTGATCCGGCCGCCGGTCACCTCGTAGAACCGCATCAGCAGGTTGACCAGCGTGGTCTTGCCCGCGCCGGTGGGTCCGACGATGGCGACCGTCTGGCCCGGGTGCACCTCCAGGTCCAGGTCCTCGATCAGCGGCTTGGCCGGGTCGTACCGGAAGGAGACCTTCTCGAACGCGACATGCCCGCTCACCTTCTCGATCCGGGCGGCCGGCTCCGGGTCGGGGGACTGCTCCTCGGCGTCGAGCAGGGCGAAGACCCGCTCGGCCGAGGCGACGCCGGACTGGAGCAGGTTGGACATCGAGGCGACCTGGGTGACCGGCCCGTTGAACTCGTACGAGTACTGGACGAACGCCTGGATGTCGCCCAGCGTCATCGCGCCCGAGGACACCCGCAGTCCGCCGATCACCGCGACGAGCACGTAGTTGAGGTTGCCGACGAAGGCCATCGCGGGCTGGATCAGGCCGGAGATGAACTGGGCCTTGAAGCCGGCCGTGTACAACTGCTCGTTGTGCTTGTCGAACACCTCGGCGGATTCCCGCTGCCGACCGAACACCTTGACCAGCGCGTGCCCGGTGTACATCTCCTCGATGTGCGCGTTGAGCTTGCCGGTGCTCGACCACTGCTTGACGAACTGCGGCTGGGCGCGCTTGCCGATCGCCATGGTGACCAGGATCGACGTCGGCACGCTGACCAGTGCGACGAGCGCGAGCAGCGGCGAGATCCAGAACATCATCACCAGTACGCCGACGATCGTCAGCACCGAGCGCACGATCTGGCCCATCGCCTGTTGCAGGGTCTGCGCGATGTTGTCGATGTCGTTGGTGGTGCGCGAGAGCACCTCGCCGCGCGGCTGCTTGTCGAAGTAGTTCAGCGGCAGCCGGGACAGCTTGGTCTCGGCGTCCTCGCGCAGCCGGTAGGTGGTGCGCTGGACGATGGTCGCGGTCAGTCGGCCCTGGGCGAAGGCGAACACCACCGAGCCGGCCACGACGGCGAAGGTGACCAGCAACAGGGTGCGTACGTGGTCGAAGTCGATGCCCTTGCCGCCGGCGACGCCGGTGTAGATCGCGTCGGTGGCCTTGCCGAGCAGGCGGGGGGTGAGCACCCCGAGGCCGACTCCCGCGATCCCGCAGACGAGCAGCGCGTACAGCCGGGCCCGCTCGGGCGCCATCATGCCCAGCAGGCGGCGGCTGGACGCCTTGAAGTGCATCGACTTCTCGGTCGGCGCGCCGCCCATCATGCGTGCCATGGGCGAACCGCCGACGGGCGGGCCGGGACGGCGTTTCGGGGTGGCCTCCTCGACCCGGTCGTCGGATGCGGTGGTCTCCTCGGTCGTGGTCACGCCGCCTCCTCCTCGGTGAGCTGGGACAGCACGATCTCGCGGTACGTGGCGTTGCCGGCCATCAATTCGCCGTGCGTGCCGGTGCCGACCACGCGGCCCTCGTCCAGCACCACGATGCGGTCCGCGTGCCGGATGGTGGCCACGCGCTGCGCGACGATCACCACGGTGGCCTGCGCGGTCTCGGCGGCCAGGGCCGCCCGCAGGGCCGCGTCGGTGGAGTAGTCGAGTGCGGAGAACGAGTCGTCGAACAGGTAGATCTCCGGCTTGACCACCAACAGCCTTGCGATCGCCAGGCGTTGCCGCTGGCCGCCGGAGACGTTGCCGCCGCCCTGGGCGATCGGCGCGTCCAGTCCCTCCGGCAGTGCCTCGACGAACGACCGGGCCTGTGCGGTCTCCAGGGCCCGCCACAGGTCCTCGTCGGTGGCGTCCGGGTTGCCGTAGCGCAGGTTGGAGGCGACGGTGCCGGAGAAGAGGTAGGGCTTCTGCGGGACCAGGCCCACCGTGCGCGACAGCAGCCCCGGTTCGAGTTCGCGGGTGTCCACGCCGCCGACCAGCACCGCGCCGGCGGTGACGTCCAGCAGGCGCGGGACCAGGCTCAGCAGGGTGGTCTTGCCCGCGCCGGTGCTGCCGATCACCGCGGTGGTCTCGCCGGGTCGGGCGACCAGGTCGATGCCGCGCAGCACCGGTTCCTCGGCGCCGGGGTAGCAAAAGCTCACGTCGCGCAGTTCGAGTCGACCGTGTGCGTGCAGCGCGGTCACCGGTGCCTTGGACACGGTCAGGCTGGTCTCGGTGTCCAGTACCTCGGTGATCCGGTCGGCGCAGACCGAAGCGCGCGGGATCATCATGGTCATGAAGGTGGCCATCATCACCGATGTCAGGATCTGCATCAGGTAGCTCAGGAAGGCGACCAGCGCGCCGATGTCCATCGCGTCGGAGCCGATCCGGTGGCCGCCGACCCACACGATCACGATCGCCGAGGTCTCCCACACCAGCAGGACCGACGGGTACATGAAGGCCATCAGCCGACCGAGCGAGAGCGACACGTCGCGGATCTCGGCGTTGGCGTCCGCGTACCGGGCCTGCTCGTGGTCGTCCCGGCCGAACGCGCGGATCACCCGGATCCCGGTGATCTGTTCGCGCATGATCCGGTTCACGTTGTCGATCCGGTCCTGGAGCACCCGGAACAGCGGCGGCATCGCGCGCACGATCCAGCCGACGGCCAGGATCAGCACGGGCACGATGATCAGGAACAACAAGGACATCGGGACGTCCTGGTTGACCGCCATCAGGATGCCGCCGAAGCACATGATCGGCGCGGACACCATCAGCGTGAGGGAGAGCAGGGCCAACATCTGGACCTGCTGCACGTCGTTGGTGGTGCGGGTGATCAACGACGGGGCACCGAACTCGCCGACTTCGCGTGCGGAGAAGGTCTGCACCCGGTTGAACACGGCGGCGCGGATGTCGCGACCCACGCCCATCGCGATCCGGGCGCCGAAGTACACCGCGATCGCGGCGCACACGATCTGGACCAGGGTGACGCCGACCATCGCGGCGCCGACCCGCAGGATGTAGCCGGTGTCGCCCTCGACCACGCCGTTGTTGATCAGGTCGGCGTTCAGGGTGGGCAGATACAGGGTGGCCAGTGTCTGCACCAGTTGCAGCAACACCACCAGGCCGATCGGCTTGGCGTACGGGCGCAGATGTGCGCGGAGCAGTCTGATCAGCACGAGGTCCTCTTCGAGTCGGGGGTGGACGGCCGACCCGAGGCGCCGGTCGTACACGGTCGCGGGAGTGGCCTCGTGCGGGGCGCCGGCCCGGAACGCGGGCCTGGGACGCGTCGCAAAGGCGGGTTCGCCCTTCGACGGTAGTGCCCTTCGACGAGGTGGTCGATGGGATTGCATCCATTGCCCGGCCGATGCCGAGGTGACCCGGCGGCGATCGAAGGGATGTGCATGACGGTTCTCCCCGAGTGTGGTTCAAGGTGCCGACCGCGGCCCGTCGACGTTCTTCGGACGGCATGCCGAAACCCTAGAACTTCAAGTCGACTTGAGGTCAAGGTCGACGGTCGGGGCGCGCCGATGCCCGCGGGTCGTCGGACGCCCGTTCGGCACCGTACACAGCGCGACGGCCTGCCCACCCCGAGGGGTGGGCCCGCCCGCGCCCGGCGCGGGTGGTGGGGCGCATTGGGTCGCGAAGAAAGACACAAATACGATCCAAACCCCCAAAACGTAGCCGGGGTTGCCGCCGTCCGAGAAGTGA
>NZ_JBHZAV010000311.1:0-6875 GCF_042754445.1 Embleya sp. NPDC059213 | reverse complement strand
GTGGGGATGGCGGCGGTGCAGATCGCGCGTCATCTGGGTGCCGAGGTGTTCGCGACGGCGAGTGAGGGCAAGTGGGACGCGTTGCGGGCCTTGGGTCTGGACGATGCGCATATCGCCTCGTCGCGGACTCTGGGCTTCGAGGAGCGGTTCCGTGCGGCCACGGCGGGTCGTGGTGTGGATGTGGTGTTGAACTCGCTTGCGGGCGAGTTCGTGGACGCGTCGTTGCGGTTGTTGGCCGATGGCGGTCGGTTGTTGGAGATGGGCAAGACCGACATCCGGGATGCGGAGGCGGTTCAGGCGGCCCATCCGGGTGTCTCGTATCAGGCGTACGACCTGTTGGACGTGGGTCCGGAGCGCATCGGGGCGTTGCTCGGCGACCTGTTGGGCCTGTTCGAGGCGGCTGTCCTGGAGCCGCTTCCGGTGCGGTCGTTCGATGTGCGGCGGGCGCCGGAGGCGTTCCGGTTCATGTCACAGGCGCGGCACACGGGCAAGTTGGTATTGGGCATGCCGGTGCCGCTCGACCCGGACGGCACGGTGCTGATCACCGGCGGGACCGGCACGCTCGGCGCCTTGGTGGCCCGCCATCTCGTCAGCCGATACGGCATTCGCAACCTGGTGTTGGCCGGCCGTCGGGGGCCGGACGCACCCGGCGCCCGGGAGTTGACGGACGACCTGGTGGCCCTCGGCGCCCGCGTGGTCGTCGAGGCGTGTGACACGGCCGATCGGGAAGCCGTCGCCGCGCTGCTCGCCCGAATACCCGTGGCTGCCCCGCTCACCGCGATCGTGCATGCCGCCGGTGTCGTCGACGACAGCCTGATCGAGTCGATGACCCCCGAACAGCTCGGGCACGTGCTGCGCGCGAAGGTCGACGGCGCGATCAACCTGCACGAACTGACCGCCGACCACGACCTCTCCGCCTTCGTGCTCTTCTCCTCGGTCGCCGGCCTGCTGGGCACCCCGGGGCAGGCCAACTATGCCGCCGCGAACACGTTCCTGGACGCCCTCGCCGCCCGCCGTCGGTTCGCCGGGCTTCCCGGCACCTCCGTCGCATGGGGTCTGTGGGCCGACGCGAGCGGCATGACCGGGCAACTCGGCCGCCGGGATCTGGCCCGGATGCGCCGCGCCGGCATCGTCGCGATGACCGCCGAACAGGGCCTCGGCCTGCTCGACGCGGCCCTGCACCTCGGTGCCGCGAACCTCGCCGCCGTCCGGCTGGACCACACGGCACTCCGGGCGCAAGCCACCCAGGGCGCGACTCCCGCACTGTTGCGCGGCCTGGTGCGCACCCGGGCCCGCCGTGCCGCGCAGGTCGCGGTGGCGGCAGTGGGCGGTGAATCCGCCCTGTCCCAACGGCTGTCGGGGCGGTCCGGGGCGGAACAGGAGCAACTGCTCACCGACTTGGTCCGGACCCAGGCCGCCCTCGTGCTCGGCCACACGTCGGCCGACCTGATCGGGGCGGAACAAACCTTCAAGGCGGTGGGGTTCGACTCCCTTGCCGCGGTCGAACTGCGCAACCGGCTCAATGCCGCGACCGCCCTGCACCTCTCCGGCTCGCTGACCTTCGACTACCCGACACCGGTCGCGCTGGCCCGGCACCTCAAGACCCGGATTCTGGGTGAACCGGGCGCGACACCACCCGCGTTGCCCGCACCCACGGTGTCGGTCGGGGACGACGAACCGATCGCGATCGTCGGCATGGCCTGCCGGTTCCCGGGCGGTGTCGGCTCGCCGGAGGATCTGTGGCGGCTGGTGGCCGAGGGCCGCGACGCGATCGGCGACTTCCCGACCGACCGCGGCTGGGACCTGGAGGGCATCTACGACCCCGACCCGGACAGCTCGGGCAAGACCTACGTCCGTGCGGGCGGCTTCCTCGACCGGGTCGCCGACTTCGACGCCGAGTTCTTCGGGATCTCGCCGCGTGAGGCGTTGGCGATGGATCCGCAGCAGCGGTTGTTGCTGGAGTCGTCGTGGGAGGTGTTCGAGCGGGCCGGGATCGACCCCGCACCGCTGAAGGCGAGTGCGACCGGTGTCTTCATCGGTGCCGTGTCGCAGGACTACGGGCCGTTGCTGAGCCGCACGCCGGAAGCCGTCGAGGGCTACCGACTCACCGGCACCACCGGCAGTGTCGCCTCGGGCCGACTGGCCTACTCCTTCGGGTTCGAGGGCCCGGCGGTGACCGTGGACACGGCCTGCTCCTCGTCGCTCGTCGCCCTGCATCTGGCCTCCCAGGCCCTGCGCCGGGGCGAGTGCACGATGGCACTGGCCGGCGGCGCGACCATCATGTCCAGCCCCGACATGTTCATCGAGTTCAGTCGCCAACGGGGACTGGCCGACGACGGCCGCTGCAAGGCGTTCGCGGACGGTGCCGACGGCACGGCCTGGTCCGAGGGCGTCGGCGTGCTGCTGATGGAGCGGCTCTCGGACGCGCAGCGCAATGGCCACCGGGTACTTGCCGTGGTCCGCGGCTCCGCGGTGAATCAGGACGGTGCGAGCAACGGGCTGACCGCGCCGAACGGTCCGTCGCAGCAGCGGGTGATCCGGCAGGCGTTGGCGAACGGTCGGTTGAGTGCGCGGGACGTGGATGCGGTCGAGGCGCACGGGACCGGTACCACGCTCGGCGACCCGATCGAAGCGGAGGCGTTGCTGGCCACGTACGGCCGCGACCGTGGCGACCAACAGCCGCTGTATCTCGGGTCGTTGAAGTCGAACATCGGCCATGCCCAGGCGGCCTCGGGCGTCGGCGGCGTGATCAAGATGATCATGGCGCTGCGCGAGGGTGTACTGCCGCGCACGCTGCATGTCGACGCGCCGTCCTCGCATGTGGACTGGACGGCGGGCGACGTGCGCTTGCTGACCGAGGCGCGGGAGTGGCCGGACACGGGTCGGCCGCGGCGAGCGGGTGTCTCTTCGTTCGGGATCAGCGGTACGAACGCGCATGTGGTGCTGGAACAGGCGCCCGCCACGACACCGGAGCCGTTGGCGGAGCCGGAACGGGGTGCCGATCCGGCCGGGGTTCCGGCGCAGGATCCGCCGGGGTTGGCACTGCCGTTCGTACTGTCCGGTGCCTCGGATGTCGCGTTGCGGGCACAGGCGGGCCGGCTGATCTCGTTCCTCGCCGATCGGGTGGAGGCCGAACCGGGAGCACTGGCCCTGGCGTTGGCCGCATCGCGGTCGGCACTGGAGCATCGTGGCGTCGTACTGGCCGGGAACCCTGCCGCGTTGACGGCGGGCCTGGAGGCGCTGGCGGCCGGCGCACCCGCGACGGGTGTGGTGCAGGGGATCGCACAGGCTGCGCGCCGGACGGTCTTCGTCTTTCCTGGTCAGGGTTCGCAGTGGTTGGGGATGGCTGCGGGGTTGTTGGGTTCGTCGCCGGTGTTCGCGGGGCGGGTTGCGGAGTGTGAGGCGGCTCTTGCGCCGTTCGTGGACTGGTCGTTGGTGTCGGTGTTGCGGTCGGGGTCGGAGGAGTGGCTGGACCGGGTCGACGTCGTTCAGCCGGTGTTGTGGGCGGTGATGGTCTCGTTGGCCGAGTTGTGGCGGTCGTTCGGGGTCGAGCCGGGTGCGGTGGTGGGGCATTCGCAGGGTGAGATCGCTGCGGCGTGTGTGGCGGGTGCGTTGTCGTTGCAGGACGCGGCGAAGGTCGTGGCGTTGCGTAGCCGGGCGATTCTGGCGCTGGCCGGTTCGGGTGGGATGGCGTCGGTCGGTGTGCCGGTGGATCGGGTGCGGGAGCTGATCGCGGGGTTCGAGGGTCGGGTGTCGGTGGCGGCGGTGAACGGTCCGGCGTCGGTGACGGTGGCGGGTGAGCCCGCCGCGCTGGACGAGTTGCTTGCCGACTGTGACGCGCGGGATGTGTGGGCGCGTCGGGTGCCGGTGGACTACGCGTCGCACTCGGCACAGGTGGAGTCGATTCGGGAGCGGCTCCTGGTGGAGTTGGCGGATGTCGAGCCGATGGCGCCGGTGGTTCCGTTCTATTCGGCGGTGGCGGCGGAGCGGGTGGAGGGCGCCGCGCTCGACGCGGAGTACTGGTACAGCAACCTGCGCGAGACCGTGCGGTTCGAGGAGACGGTGCGGCTGCTGCTGGCGCAGGGCTTCGACGCCTTCGTCGAGACCAGCGCACACCCCGTCCTGACCGGTTCGATCGGGGACACCATCGAGTCCGCCGAGGCCCGAGCGGTATCCATGGGCACGCTGCGTCGGGGCGAGGGGGGCCGTGACCGGTTCACCGCGGCGCTTGCCGAGGCGTTCGCCGTGGGGCTGCCGGTCGACTGGCGACCGCTGCTGGACGGCGGGGGCGCCGGGCCGGTGGAACTGCCGACGTACGCCTTCCAGCGCAGGCGGTACTGGCCGGCGACTGCCGGTTCGACCGCCGGCGACCTCGCGTCGGCGGGACTGACCATGGCCGACCACCCGCTGCTCGGGGCTGCGGTACGGCTGGCCGACTCCGACGGCCTCGTCCTGACCGGATCGCTCTCCCTCGGCTCGCACGCGTGGCTGGCCGGTCACCGGGTTGCCGGATCGGTGGTGCTTCCCGGCGCGGCCGTGGTCGACCTGGCCGTTCGCGCGGCGGACGAGGTGGGCTGCGACCTGCTGGAGGAACTCGTCCTGGAGGCCCCGCTGCGGATTCCGGACCAGGGCGCGGTACGCATCCAGCTACGGGTGGACGAGTCCGCCGACGTCGGGACGTACGGCCTGGGCATCTATTCCCGCCCGGCCGACGCGGATGCCGCCGACGGCTGGACGCGGCACGCCACGGCCGTATTGGCGACCGGTGCGGGCCGGGAGGTCGAGTGGGCCGCGGCCTGGCCACCGGCCGGCGCACAGGCGATCGACCTCGACGGCTTCTACGACGGCCTGGCCGAGGCGGGACACGACTACGGCGGCCTCTTCCGCGGGTTGCGGGCGGCCTGGCGCGTCGGGGACGACCTCTGCGCCGAGGTGGCGCTGCCCACGGACGAGGAGGCTCCGTCCGGATTCGGCATCCATCCGGCCCTGCTGGACGCCGCGTTGCACGGCATTGCCCTCGGTGGCCCCGCGGACGGACGCCTGCGGCTGCCGAGCCGTTGGGCGGGCGTGTCCCTGGCCGCGACCGGTGCGACCGCGCTGCGCGTGCGACTTGCGCACCTCGGTCCCGACGAGGTTGCCGTCGAACTGGCCGACCAGGCCGGTCGGTCGGTGCTGACCGTCGACTCGCTGGTGGTCAGGCCGGTCTCGATCGAGGAGTTCCGGGAGGCGCGGGGCGACCGTGCCCGAAGCATGTTCCGTGTCGACTGGGTGCCTGCCCCGAGCTCGGCCGATGCGATGGGCGAGTCGCTGCCCGAGGAGTGGGCGGTACTTGCCGCGATCGACGCGCAACCGGCCGCCGGGCCCCTGGCCGTGTACTCGGACCTCGGCGCGCTCGGCGCAGCCGTCGACGCGGGTGGCCCGATTCCGGAGGTCGTGCTGCTTCCGTGCGGGATCTCGTCGTCGCAGGACGCCACCGACCCGGCCGGGGCCTTCCCGGATGCCGAGGCCGTGCATGCGGTTGCGGTGGGGGTGTTGTCGGTGGTGCGGGGGTGGTTGGGTGACGGGCGTTTTGTGGGGTCGCGTCTGGTGGTGGTGACTCGGGGTGCGGTGGGGGCCGGGTCGGGGTCGGTGGTGTCGGATGTGGCGTCGTCGGTGGTGTGGGGTCTGGTGCGGTCGGCGGCGACGGAGCATCCGGACCGGTTCGCGCTGGTCGACGTCGATGGCGGGGATTGGGTTGCCGGGTTGTCCGGGGCTTTGGCGTGCGGCGAGCGTGAGGTTGTCGTTCGTGGGGATGCGGTGTCGGTGCCGCGTCTGGTGCGGCATGCGGTCGATGCGGGCGTCGAGGGCTCGTCGTTCGGTGCGGGCACGGTGCTGATCACCGGCGGTACGGGCACGTTGGGCGCTTTGGTGGCCCGGCATCTGGTGACCGAATACGGCGTGCGGAGCCTGGTGTTGCTCAGTCGCCGGGGCGAACATGCTTCCGGAGCCCCCGATTTGGTGGCGGAGCTGACGGAGCTGGGCGCGTCCGTTGTGGTCGAGGCGGGCGATGCGGCCGATCGGGATGTGCTGGTCCGTGTGCTGGAGGGTCTTCGGGTTCCGTTGACCGGTGTGGTGCACGCGGCGGGGTTGTTGGACGACGGCCTGGTGGAGGCGTTGACCGACGAGCGGTTGCACACCGTGTTGCGGTCCAAGGTGGACGGTGCGGTCAACCTGCACGAGTTGACCCGCGATCTGGACCTCGCCGCTTTCGTGCTCTTCTCCTCCGCCGCGAGTGTGTTCGGCAACAGCGGTCAGGCGAACTACGCGGCGGCCAACGCGTTCCTGGACGCCCTGGCGGAACACCGCCGGGCATCCGGCCGACCCGGAATCTCCCTCGGTTGGGGCCCGTGGGCCCGATCCAGCGGTATGACCGCCGATACCGAGGGCAGCGCGGCCGCCCGGGCGCTGCGTCGCGGAGTGCGCGCCCTGACCGACGAGGACGGGCTCGCCCTCTTCGACGCCGCCGTGCGCTCCGACGCGGCGCACCTCCTGCCGGTCCTGCTCGACCCGGCGGCGCTGCGGACCCGCGCGGCCGCTGGCGCGTTGCCGGACGTGTTGCGCGGGTTGGTACGCGCGACGAGCCGTCGGATCGCGACCGGTGCGGCCGACGCGGCCGGATCCACCTTCGCGTCCCGGCTCGCGGTGCTCGACGACGAGGCGCGCGAGGCCGAGATCCTCCACCTGGTCCGGACGAACGTCTCACTCGTGTTGGGTCACGAGTCGGGTGAGGTGGTGGGCGCTGGGCGGGCGTTCAAGGATCTCGGGTTCGATTCGATGTTGGCGGTGGATCTGCGGAACCGGTTGGGTGCGGCGACGGGTCTGCGGTTGCCGGCCAC
>NZ_JBHZAV010000310.1:0-6906 GCF_042754445.1 Embleya sp. NPDC059213 | reverse complement strand
CCGACGCATCCGAACGACGACGCGCCTGGGGCACCGCCGGCGTCGTCGCCATCATCGCCCTGATCGCCTGGAACTTCCTGTACTTCTATCCGATCCTCGCCGGTGAGACCATCGGTCGAAGCGCTTGGCTGGACCGCCTGTGGTTCAGCACCTGGATCTGAACCGGGGAAGTGGTCGCTTCGACCGAGACGGGGCAGCGGCAGCAGGGCAGCGCCCCGGCCGGCAACGCCGGGGCTGGGCCGGGGCGGGGCCGGGCGGGATCAGCCGTTGCCGGCCTCCCGCGCCACCCGCTCCAGTCGGCTCCGGTGGTTCTCCCACCACGTGCGATCTCCCGGTGGCAGGCCGTCGTTGTCTTCCAGACGCCCGACGGTTCCGTCGATGAGCTCGCGCACGATGTCGGCGTGGCCGGCATGCCGCTGGGTATCGGAGATCACCCGGACCAGGATGTGATGCAGCGTCACCGCCCGCCGCTCCTCGGGCCACCACGGGACATGACCGATCGCGTCGAGCGCCAGCGTCGCGATCGTACGGTCGGAGTGTTGCCACGCCCGGTGGTACAAGCCGACGATTTCCTCGCGCGACTCGTCGGCGGTGGCCCACATGTCCGCGTTGGGTTCCGCGTCCTCCGTGTACCACCAGGGCGGCGGCTCCGCGTCGAAGAACGGTCGCCCGAACGTGTCGCCGAAGTAACCCAGTTCCACGCCGGCGACATGTTTGATCAGGCCGAGCAGGTTCGTGCCGGTCCCGGTCAGCGGGCGGCGGATGTCGTAGTCCGAAAGCCCGTCGAGCTTCCACACCAGGGCGTCACGCCCGTCCTGGAGGTAACGCAGCAGGTCCGCTTTCGGGTTCGGTTCGATCATGTCGACCACTCTTCCACCCGGCACCGACAGCCGGGCTCGCACACCCGGCCGCCGGCCGGGAAATCACCGGGCTCGGAGGCATGCCCTCCCGAGGCGTCCCGCCCCGATCCTCCCGCCGTCAGGCGGCCGTTCCGCCCGCGTTGTGGATCAGCCGTCGGAGCACCTTCAGCGCGGTGACGTAGTCCGCATCGTCGATGCCCTCGTGCAGGACGGCGCGGATCGCCGGGGCGTTGCGGGAGAAGTCGACACGGGCCCGCTCCCCCTCCTCGGTCAGCCACAACCGGTCCTCGGTGTCCCGGGTCAGCCAACCACGCCCCACGAGCACCTCGGCCTCCGCCGCCAGATCGTCCTCGGGCCGGATGTACAAGGTCATCGCCTCCTGCAGCTCGGGCACCGTCATCCCACCGCCGTCGGGGGAGATGTCGTTCGCCGACAGGTTGCGCAGCAACCAGAACTGGGGCTGGGTATAACCCTTTTCGACCTGCCGGGCCCGGATGTACGCGATGAGCGCCTCATAGGCGACACCCGTCCAGTAGGCGGCGGGCTGTCCGGCGAGTTCGGCGTCGGAGATCTGCTCGGTCGTCATGGGAGGTTCCTTACTCACTCGGTCGGCGGAGCCCGTTCACCGTTCGGCGCGGGCCATGCCGAAACCGTAGAACTTGAAGTCAACTTGAAGTCAAGGAGGTGATCCTCCGGACACCACCCCCACGAACAGCCGCCGCACGACGCCGAGTCGGCCTCGGCGCGGCACCGCCTCGACGTCGGAACCCGGCTCGCATCCGACGCCGCGCCCGGCGCAACCGCGCCCGCCCCACACACCCACCGCCCACCGCCCACTGCCCACTGCCCCCCGCCGGAGGCCGCCCCCGGAAATCGTTGTCCCGCCCGCCCCGTCACCCCACCGAGCCACCGCAACCCGCCCACCGCCGATCTAAGTTGTTGCTCGAAACATAATCCCTCCACCCACCCCACTCACCCCGCCCACCAGCACCCATGCCTTCCCGCCACCCGAACCCGGGCCATCCCACCGGTACTTCGCGATCCCGGGCCCCGACACCCCTTCCCTCTCCGAACAACCGGTTTTTGGTTCGCCTACGTTTCCCAACCGTTACCGAAGTCGGCATTCATCGGGGGTTCCAGGGTCTGGCGGACGCCCGATCCGGCTATTACGTTGTCGCCCACAACATTTAAGGCGCGGCCGCCTTCCCTTGTTGACCGTGCCGACCGCTTTACCCGTCCGTCCTGCGCAGCTCCGCACGCCGCACCATCCCGCGACGCCTCCACGTCTCCCGCCGGCCCCCACCGGCGCGTGCCCGAAGGGATCCACCATGCGCAAGAGGTTCCTCGTGTCCGTCTCCGCCTGCGCCGTACTGGCCGCCGGCACCCTCTCCGCCTGCTCGGACGACTCCGGCACCGGCTCGTCCGGCGCCACGAACGGCGGTGGCAAGAAGGCGAAGATCGGCGTGATCCTGCCCGACAGCAAGACGTCGGGCCGGTGGGAGACCAACGACCGCAAGTACCTCACCGACGCGTTCAAGGCCGCCGGCGTCGACTACGACATCCAGAACGCGCAGGGCGACAAGTCCCAGTTCCAGACCCTCGCCGACCAGATGATCACCAACGGCGCGACCGTCCTGATCATCGTCAACCTGGACAGCGGCACCGGAAAGGCCGTGCTGGACAAGGCCAAGTCCCAGGGCGTCGCGACCATCGACTACGACCGACTGACCCTGGGCGGCAGCGCGCAGTACTACGTCAGCTTCGACAACGTGAAGGTCGGCACGCTGATGGGCCAGGGCATCGAGAAGTGCCTGTCCGCCGCGAAGGCGCAAAAGCCCACCGTCGCGATGCTCAACGGCTCGGCCACCGACAACAACGCGACGCTGCTCAAGCAGGGCTACGACGCGGTACTCAAGCCGAAGTTCGACTCCGGCGAGTACGTCAAGGGCCCGGACCAGGCCGTCCCGGACTGGAACAACACCGAGGGCGCCAACATGTTCGAGCAGATGCTCACCCAGTCGCCGAACATCTCCGGGGTCGTGGCAGCCAACGACGGCCTGGGCAACGCCGCGATCTCGATCCTGAAGAAGCAGAAGCTCAACGGCAAGGTCCCGGTCACCGGGCAGGACGCGGAGACCACCGCGTTGCAGAACATCCTGGTCGGCGACCAGTGCATGACCGTCTACAAGGCGATCAAGAAGGAGGCCGACGCGGTCTCCGGACTGGCCGTCGCGCTCGCCAAGGGCCAGAAGCCGGCCGTGCCCGCCACCGTCCGCGACCCCGAGGGCAAGCGCGACGTGCCGTCCGTACTGCTGGAGCCGCTGGCCATCTACAAGGAGAACGTCAAGGACGTGGTCGCCGACGGGTACGTCACCAAGGACACCCTGTGCACCGGCGCCTACGCCGCCAAGTGCACCGAGTTCGGCATCAACTAGCCGCCCAGACGCCGCAGTTGCGCCGGAACCGCACCCACGAGGCCGGTTCCGGCCGGCGCGTACCCTGCCGCCACCCCCACGCGAGGAGCCCGCACCGTGGCCCTGTCCCCCACCCCCGCCCCGCCGCCCGCGTCCGATCCCGTGCTCGAACTGCGCGGCATCAACAAGAGCTTCGGCGCCGTGCACGTCCTGCGCGACGTGGACCTGTCCGTCTACGAGGGCCAGGTGACCGCGCTCGTCGGCGACAACGGCGCGGGCAAGTCGACCCTGGTCAAGTGCATCGGCGGCATCCACACCGCCGACTCCGGCGAGTACTTCTTCGACGGTGCGCCGGTCACCGTCAACAGCCCGCGCGACGCGTCCGACCTGGGTGTCGAGATCGTGTACCAGGACCTCGCGCTGTGCGACAACCTCGACATCGTGCAGAACATGTTCCTCGGCCGCGAACGCCGGCGCGGCTGGGTGCTGGACGAGGACAGCATGGAACAGATCGCCGAGGAGACCCTGGCCGGCCTGTCCGTACGCACCGTCTCCTCGATCCGCCAACGCGTCTCCAGCCTCTCCGGCGGCCAGCGCCAGACGGTCGCGATCGCCAAGGCGGTGTTGTGGAACAGCAAGGTCGTGGTGCTCGACGAACCCACCGCGGCGCTCGGCGTCTCGCAGACCGCGCAGGTGCTCGAACTGGTGCGCCGGCTCGCCGACAACGGCCTGGCCGTCGTACTCATCTCGCACAACATGAACGACGTGTTCGCGGTCGCCGACCGAATCGCCGTGCTCTACCTGGGCCGCACCGCCGCACAGGTCAGCACCAGCGAGATCACCCATTCCCAGATCGTCGAACTCATCACGTCGGGGCAGACCGAGGCACTCGGTCCCGGCGCGGGTCGAAACGGAGTGAACCGATGACGAGCAGCGTCCTGCCTCTCGCCGACAAGAGCGAGTCCGATGCGCCCGAGTCGCCGGTGGTCACGCACGTCAAGGACTACCTCGCCCGACTGCGCGGCGGCGACACCGGCGCGATGCCCGCCGTGCTCGGCCTGGTGGTGCTGTGCACCGTCTTCGCGATCATGCGCCCGCGGTTCCTGAGCGCGGGCAACTTCGCCAACCTGTTCACCCAGGGCGCCGCGGTCACCGTGATCGCGATGGGGTTGATCTTCGTCCTGGTGCTGGGCGAGATCGACCTGTCCGCGGGCTTCGCCAGCGGGGTGTGCGCGGCGGTGCTGGCGGTGTTGCTGACCGAACACGGCTGGCCCTGGTATCTGGGCGTACTCGCCGCCCTGGTCGTCGGCATGGTGATCGGGCTGCTGCTCGGGGTCCTGGTGGCCAAGGTCGGCATCCCCTCCTTCGTGGTCACCCTCGGCGCGTTCCTGGCCTTCCAGGGCGTGTCGCTGCTCCTGGTCAAGGGCGGCACCAACGTGCCGGTGCGCGACTCGACCATCCTGGCCATCTCCAACCGCAACCTCGCCCCGATCGTCGGCTGGCTGCTGGCCGCCGCCACCGTGGGCGGCTACGCGGCGCTGCAACTGCGCCGCAACCGCAACCGGTCGCGGCGCGGGCTGAGCGCCGAACCGATCGCGATCACCGGGATCCGGGTCGGCACGCTGGCGATCCTGGTCGGCCTCGCGGTGTACGTGCTCAACCAGGAGCGCAGCCGCAACGTGGTGATCTCCTCGCTGCGCGGCGTGCCGATCGTGGTGCCGGTCCTGGTGGTGCTGCTCCTGCTGGGCACCTTCGTACTGCGCCGCACGCCGTACGGGCTGAGCCTGTACGCGGTCGGCGGCAACCGCGAGGCGGCCCGCCGGGCCGGGATCAACGTGGACCGGGTGCGGATCTCGGCCTTCGTGATCTGTTCCACGATGGCCGCCATCGGCGGCATCGTCGCCGCCTCGCGAGCCAACTCGGTGGACTCCAACACCGGTGGCAGCAATGTGCTGTTGTATGCGGTGGGCGCCGCGGTGATCGGCGGCACCAGCTTGTTCGGCGGCAAGGGTCGGGTGTTGGACGCGGTGCTCGGCGGCGCCGTGGTCGCGGTGATCGACAACGGCATGGGGCTCATGGGGTACAGCGCGGGCGTCAAGTACGTTGTGACCGGCGTCGTGCTGCTCCTCGCCGCCGGGGTCGACGCCCTGTCACGGCGGCGGGCCGAAGCCGCCGGGCTGCGGTGACGCCGCCCTCCCCCTCGATCGACGCCACGGATGAGAAAGGCAGGGTCCGCAGTCCGATGCGCGCAGCGCCCACCCAGGAGGACATCCGCAGGCAGAACCTGGGGGCGCTGCTTCGCCACGTGCACGTACTCGGCCCCACCTCGCGGGCCCGGTTGACCGCGGGCATGGGCCTCAACCGCAGCACCATCGGCGCGCTCACCGCCGACCTGGCGGCGGCCGGCCTGGTCGTGGAGGAGGCCCCGCGGGACACCTCCGGCGGCGGGCGGGGCCGGCCCTCGCTCGTGGTCCGGGCGCAGTCGCAGCGGGTGTACGTGTACGCCTTCACGATCGGCGTGGACCGGGTGGTCGCGGCCCGGGTCGGGCTCGGCGGGGTGATCCTGGATCGCCGCGAAATCCAACGCCCCGGCAGCGGGTTCTCGCCCAAGGAGGTGGCCGAGGCACTCGGCGGGTTCGTCGCGCAGATGCGGCTGAGCGCGCCCCGCGACGGCGTGTGCGTGGGCGCCGGGGTCGCGGTGTGCGCGATGGTGCGCGGGTCGGACGGCACGATCCCCGAGGGGCACACCCCGGATTGGCGCGACGAGCCGCTGGGCGAGCGGTTGTCGACCGCGATCGGCACGGTGGTCATGGTCGGCAACGACGCCGACCTGGGCGTGGTCGCCGAGCACACCCGGGGCGCGGCGGTGGGCTGCGACGACGTGATCTACCTGCACGGCGACGTGTGCATCGGCGGCGGCATCCTCTCCGCCGGGCGACCGGTGACCGGCGGCGACGGCTACGCGGGCGAGGTCGGGCACATGGTGGTCAACCCGGACGGCCGGCCGTGTCGGTGCGGGTCGCGCGGATGCTGGGAGACCGAGATCGGCGAGTTCGCGCTCACCCGCGGCACCGCCAAGCACGCGATCGGCGGTCTGGCCGACTCGGCGGCGCGCGGCGATCAGGACGCGGAGGAGGGGCTGCGTCGGGTCGGGGACTGGCTCGGGCTCGGCGTGGCCAACCTGGTCAACATCCTCAACCCGCAGATGGTGGTGTTCGGCGGGACGTTGCGCGAGGTGTATCTGGCCACCGCCGCCCAGGTGCGCAGTCGGCTCAACCGCACCTCGCTGGCGGTCACCCGCGAACACCTCAAACTGCGCACGGCCGCGCTCGGCGACGACGCCCCGCTGTACGGCGCCGCCGAGTTGGCCTTCGCCCGGCTGTTGGACAACCCGTTGGAACCCGGGGTGGAACCGGTGGGTTGAGCGGGCCCGGCCCGCCTCCCGGCGCGCACGACGCAGCGCGATGGGGGCGCGCGGGTGCGCGATCGGGTGGACTCGGCCGTCCGGGTCGGCCGGATGGGTGAGTGGTCGGGCCGATCGGCGCGGCGTTGCGTGTTACCAGGAACGCGTCCGGCGCCCCCGGGGGGCGGAGGGACGACGCCCACGTCACCCACCACCGCGCGGGCGGGCC
>NZ_JBHZAV010000309.1:0-6983 GCF_042754445.1 Embleya sp. NPDC059213 | reverse complement strand
ATGTCCCTGGTGAACAACCCCGAACTGCTCATCGCGGACGAGCCGACCACCGCCCTCGACGTCACCGTCCAGGCGCAGATCCTCGATCTCATCCGGGATCTGCAGCGGGAATTCGGCTCCGCGGTCATCGTGATCACCCACGACCTGGGCGTCGTCGCCGAACTCGCCGACGACATCCTGGTGATGTATGGCGGCCGGTGCGTCGAACGGGGCCCGGCCGAGCAGGTGTTCCACCAACCCCGACACCCCTACACCTGGGGTCTGCTCGGCTCGATGCCGCGCCTGGACCGCGAGCAGCAGGACCGGCTCGTCCCGGTCGAGGGCTCTCCGCCCTCGCTGATCAACCTGCCGTCCGGCTGCGCGTTCAACCCGCGTTGCCCGTACGCGGACGTACCGAAGGACGACGTCACCCGCACGGTCCGCCCCGAGCCGACCGAGGTCGGCGACGGGCACTGGGCCGCCTGCCACCTGACGCGGGAGCAGCGGGAGCGGATCTGGACCGAAGAGATTGCGCCGAGGCTGTGAGCGAGAACGCAAAGGACGACGCGGTGAGCATCCCTACCCATGACGACGGCGGGCGGGCCGGCGCCGGCGCCGGCGGCTCGTCCGAGACCGGCGGCGCGGCCCGCCTCGCCGAGGACGCCGCGCCCGGCGAGGTGCTGCTGAAGGTGACCGGGCTGCGGAAGCACTTCCCGATCCGGAGCGGCCTTTTCCAACGCCGGGTCGGCGCGGTGCGCGCCGTCGACGGCATCGACTTCGAGGTGCGCTCGGGCGAGACCCTCGGTGTCGTGGGCGAATCGGGCTGCGGCAAGTCGACGATGGGCCGGCTGATCACCCGGCTGCTCGAACCGACCGCGGGGACGGTCGAGTTCGAGGGCAAGGAGATCACCCATCTCGGTGTGCGCGGCATGCGCCCACTGCGCCGCGACATGCAGATGATCTTCCAGGACCCGTACTCGTCGCTGAACCCGCGCCACACCACCGGCACGATCATCGGCGCCCCCTTCCGGCTCCAGGGCGTCGAACCCGAGGGCGGCATCAAGAAGGAGGTACAGCGGCTGCTGTCGGTGGTCGGCCTCAGCCCCGAGCACTACAACCGCTACCCGAACGAGTTCTCCGGCGGCCAGCGGCAGCGCATCGGCATCGCCCGCGCGCTCGCGCTCCGGCCGAAGCTGGTGGTGGCGGACGAGCCGGTGTCCGCGCTGGACGTGTCGATCCAGGCCCAGGTCGTCAATTTGATGGACGACCTGCAACAGGAACTGGGCCTGACCTACGTGATCATCGCGCACGACCTGTCCGTCGTCCGGCACGTCTCGGACCGGATCGCGGTGATGTACCTCGGCAAGATCGTCGAACTCGCCGACCGGGACCTGCTCTACAAGGCGCCGATGCACCCGTACACCAAGGCGCTGATGTCGGCCGTCCCGATCCCGGACCCGCGGCGCAGAAAGGCCGGGAGCGAGCGTCTCCTGCTCGATGGCGACGTGCCCTCGCCGATCGCCCCGCCCGACGGATGCCGCTTTCACACCCGGTGTTGGAAGGCGACGCGGATCTGTACGACGACCGAGCCCGCGCTCGACGAGCTGAAGCCCGGTCAGCGGGTGGCCTGCCACCATCCGGAGAACTTCGCCGACCAGGCCCCGCAGGACAACGTGCTGCTGTCGATCGCGAAGCGGACATGACGGCCTGGACCGGCGACCGACCGATACCCGTGCTCTCGGTATCGGCCGGCCACCGGTCCAGGGGTTCGATGACTACGGTCAGCGGAGGTCGCGCATGAGTGTGCTCATGATGGCGTCCACCTTGTCCGAGTCGAACGTTTCCGAGCCGACCAACAGGGTCACCGCGCGTCGACCGTCGTCGGTGACCGCGTTGCGGAACTTGTGGCCGCTGGCCACGCTGCCGCTGTGTCCCCACAGGACCAGGCCCGGGGTGGGCTCGTGGCGTTCGACTCCCAAGCCGTAGCGCTCACCCGGGAAGTCGTCCGGAACGGTCTTCTTCAGTTCGGCGAGTTGGGCCGGAGCCAGCAGTTTCCCGCTCATCAGGGCGGTCCAGAAGGCGGTGGTGTCCGCGCCGGTGGAGATCAGCGCGCCCGACGCGTCGGCCTCCGAAATGTTCCATTCCGTCTTGTCCACCAAAGTGGATCCCCGCTGCGCGTAGCCGCGCAGGTCCGGCTTGGGGATCGTGGTGCGATCGCCGGGCCATTCGGTCTCGCACAGTCCGAGGGGCTCGATGATCCGCTCCTCGATCTCGGTGCCGATGTCGCGGCCCGTGACCTCGGCGACGATCAGGCCGACGAGGTTGTAGTTGGTGTTGGAGTAGGAGAAGCCCTCGGCCGTCCGGTCGGGCCTGGGCAGACCGAGCGCCTGCCGGACCGTCTGCAAGGGCTCGATGTGATCCCAGCGGTGCTCGTCCTCGTCCTCCCAGAACGGCGCGTCCAGGTAGTCGGGCAGGCCGCTGGTGTGCTGCAGCAACTGCCGGATCGTGATCTTGCGCCCGTCGTAGAGCTTGGTGCGGACGAGACCGGGCAGATAATCGTCCACGGTGTCGTCGAGGCCGATCCTGCCCTCGCCGACGAGCTGAAGCACCACCGTGGCCGTCCAGGTCTTGGTGTCGCTGCCGATGCGGCTGTGCTCGTTGCCGACGACCTTGCGGCCCGTTCTGATGTCGGCGAGGCCGACACCGCCGTTCCGGACGCCGCAGCGCGGGCTCTTGACCGTCACGCTGATGCCCGTGGCGCCGACACTTTGCAGTGACTTCATCGCCGCCTGGATGGGCTTGGTGTCGCACTGCGGTGCCGCGCCCGCCTGCCCGGGCACCGTCACCAGCGAGGCCGCGCAGGCCAGGGCCACGACAACACTCGTCCTGTATCGCACAATGTCTCCTTCTGCAGTACCGATCCTGAGCGTCCGCACAAGGGGCGACGGAGGTGGCCGCGAATGGTTGCGCTCCACGAGGCCGTGGGAGGTACGGTCACCGGGGGTGCCCGCCGCACGCTTGCCGGATTGTGCATGCGGACAGCGTGGCGGTCCGGATCTACCGGGGGCATGCGGCACCCGTCCAGAGATTCCCCGAATGCTTTGTGTGTCCGGCTAAAGAGGTGAGCATGCTCGGTACCGGGGTTCCCGATCTCGGACAGGTCCTGGAAGTGTTGGGCTCGTCGTTGCTGCGGCCGTTGACCGTGCTGCCGGACCGGCTGGTGCCGGTCTCGGGCGTACTCATCTTCGAGCGGCGAGCCCCGCTACCGCTTCCCCCCGTCGGCGACGCGATCCTGCTCGCCGTCGGAGTGGGCATGGTCGAAGCTCAGGCGATGAATCTGGTCGCTTCGGCGGCCGAGGCCGGGTACGCCTGTCTGGTGGTGAAGAGTTTCGGCGAGCCGGTCACCCAACTGGTGGAAGCCGCCCGGCAGTCCGGCATCGTACTGCTGGCCGCCGACGCGGCCGTGGCCTGGCACCACTTGGACGCGATGATCTCCTCGGCCCTGACCCCGACGGTGCGTTTCGGACAGTCGGCGGGTGCCCCGGCGGTCGGCGACCTGTTCGCGTTGGCCAACGCGATCGCCGGGATGGTGGGCGGAGCCACCGTGATCGAGGATCCGCACCGGCGCATCCTCGCGTACTCGACGCTGCCCGGCCAGGCCGTCGACGAGGGCCGCCGCCAGGGCATCCTCGGCCTCCAGGTGCCGGACGGCCCCGACTACGACGAGCAATACCGGGTGCTCACCCGGGTCGGGCGCACCTGCCGGTTCTCCGCCGTTCCCGGGGGGCTGCCTCGGCTCGGTGTCGCGGTCCGGGTGGGCAGCGAGGTGTTGGGGTCGGTCTGGGTCGTCAACGCCGGGGAACACCTGGACTCCGTTGCCGAACAGGCGCTTTCCGACGTGGCGGACAACGTCGCGCTGCACCTGCTCGCGGCCCGCACCACCGAATCCGCCGTCCGGCGCAGGTACGCCGACCTGTTGCGGCGGCTGCTCGCCGACCCGAGCAGTGCCGCCGCGGTCGCCCCACAACTGGGCCTGGACCCCAACCTGCCCGTCGCGGTGGCCGCGTTCGCCGTCGCCTCGGTCGACGCCGAGGACGTGCTCACGGCGCACGCGGCCACCCGGCTCGCCGACCTGGTGAGCCTGCACTGCGAGGCGCGCTACGGCAGGCACGGCTGCGCGTTGATCGACGGAACGGTCTACGCGCTGCTGCCCAGCGAGCCCTCGCCGAACGCGCACCGCGAACTCGTCGCCTACATCGCGCGGCGGGCCCACAGCGCGCTCCGGGTGCCCGTCCGGGCCGGACTCGGCTCGCTGGTCCCGGAACTGCGCTCGATCGTGGGCTCACGCGCCGACGCGGATCTGGTCCTGCGTGCGCTCTCCGAGCGGCCGGCCGGCCCGGAGCCGTGCCAGGTGGCCACGATCGACGAGATGTGGGCCGGCGCGACGCTGTCCGCGCTGGCCGGGATGCTGGCCACGCACGAGGTGCTCCCCCGCCGGCTCGGACCGGCGATCCGTGCGCACGATCTCGAACACGGCACCACGTACGCGTCCACCATCCTCGCCTACCTGGACGCCAACGGCGATGTGGCCGCCGCCTCCCAGCGGTTGTCCGTGCACCCGAACACGATCCGGTACCGACTTTCCCGCGCCGGGGAGATCTTCGGGTTCGATCTCGCCGAGCCGGACGAACGTCTGGTCCTGTGGCTGCGGTTGCGGCTCGGCGATCAACTCGGCGACCGGCTCGGCTGGTAGGCCCAGGCGGCGCGGCCGCGGCCGCTCGACAAGTGACGACCCGTCAGTGCGTCAGGTGTTCGACCGGGTGGCAATAGTCCAGTCCCGTGAGGGGGCGGCCGGAGAAATAGCGCAGCCCCAGGTCCACGAGTTCGGTGGGGCGCTCCAGGTGCACCAGGTGATCGGCGCCCTTGATGGTGGTGAAGTGCGCGTTCGCGTACCGCGCCGCGGCCTCCCGGCTGAGCCGAGGCGTGGTGAGCGGGTCGTGCTCGCCGGTCGTGATCAGGACGGGTGTCGTCACGGTGGCCCCGCCCGGGTCGGGATCGTGGCGCAGCAGGCGATGGGTGTTGTCCAGGTACCTGGCGACGTCGCCGTCGGAGAGGGCGTTCAGCAGCCGGCTCAAACAGCGCGCGACGGTTGCCTGTCGCGCCACCGCGGCGTTCGGATCCGAGCACAGGAGCGACTCCAGCACGCTGTCGACGAACTCTCCGCGCCGGCCCTGCTCGGCGAGATCGGCGGTGCGCCGAAACGCCGCCCGAACGTGCTCGGTCATCCCCGACATCGTGCCGATGAGCAGTATCCGGTCGACCCGCTCGGGGTTGAGCTGGACCCAACGGTGCGCGACGGCGCTGCCGTACGACGCGCCGACCACGTTGACCCGACCGGCGGCGACCGTGCCCAGGAGGTGGTCGAACGCCCCGGTGAGGAAGTCGAACCCGTAGTCGGCGGGCAGCCGATCGGCATCGCCGGCGCCGGGCAGGTCCATCGTGATGACGGTGGCCGCCGGCCTCAGTCCCTGCTCGATCCGCCCCCAGGCGGTCCGCTGTTGAAAGGCACCGCCGAGCAGGACCACGGGCGCGATCCGGGGATTCGGTTGGTGCACGATCCGCGCCTTGTACGCGAACCCCCGGTAGCCGAGCCGGACGAGTTCCTCCCGGCCGGCGGTGCGCGATCCCATGGTCCCGGCTCCCTCGTGGCTGAGCAGATACCACGAAGCTAACGAACAAAGCGGACAACAGGGCGGTGGGCTCGCCGGAACGCCTCGATCGGATCGGGCGGGTACCGGATCGGGCACCACCGGCGGGGCTCAGGTGTGGCTGTCGAGCCAGTCCCGGATGGCGAGTGCGATGGTGTGGGCGTGTTCCTCCAGCATGGTGAAGTGGTCGCCGGGCACCGTGACTTCGGTGTGGGGCAGGCTCCAGGCGGGGGCGGGTTCGGTATCGGGCAGCGGACGTTCGGCACGCACGTACAGGGTGGGACAGGCGAGCGGCGCGGGTTTCCAGTCGTTGAAGAGTTCGAAGTATCGGGCCATGGCGGTGAGCCGAGCGGGGTCGGTGCCGGCGAATTCCGCCGCCCGGCGCAGCATGCCCGCCGTCATCGCGGAGAAGGCCCGGTCCTGGTCGGCGTGCACGGCGGGGTGGGTGTCCACCAGGACGACGGCCGTCGGGGCGGCGCCTTCCGACTCCAGACGCTCGGCTACGGCATGGGCCACCCAGCCGCCGGCCGACCAGCCCAGCAGGACCGGCGGGCCGTCGGTCGCGGCGGCGCGGACCGCGCCGGCCTGGGCGGTGACGAGGGCGTCCAGGGTGGCGGGCAGGGCCTCTCGGGGCTCGAACCCCGGGTGCCGCACGGCGGAAACCGGCCGCCGGCCGCGCAGCGCGGCGCCCAGGCGCGCGTATTCCCCCGGTCCGGACAACGCGCTCAGCGCGGGGGTGCAGATCAGCCGGGCCGCCGCGCCGCCGGCCGCGAGCAGGACGGGTTCGTGTGTCGCACCGGGCGCGTCGGCGTCGTCGAAGGCCGGGCGCAGCCGCGCGGCGATGGTGAGCAGCGCCATGCCGTCCCAGTGCTGTCCCCGGGCGCACGCGGTGCGAAAGAGCGCGCCCAGGGTGTCCGGCGCTCCCCCGGCGGGCGATGTGCCGGCGGCTCGCGCCGGGGCGCCCGCCTGCGGACCGACGCCGGTGCCCTCGTGCGCCGGTCGACCCGAGGTGCCTGCGGGGTCGGCTGCCTCGGGCCCTGCCGGGCGGTCGGATTCGGCGCCCCCGGGAGGTGCCTCGGCGGCGTGGCGCCGGGTCAGCTCGGTGGCGAGCGCACGGGGCGTCGGGAAGTCGAACAGCAGCGTGGACGGCAGTACCAGACCCGTCCACGCCGCGAGTTCGTTGCGCAGTTCGACCGCGGCCAGGGAGTCCAGTCCCAGGTCCGCCAGCCGGGTGTCCTCGTCGACCTCGCCTGCCACGTCCCGGTGGCCCAGGGCGCGGGCAAGACGACCCTCGCG
>NZ_JBHZAV010000308.1:0-7038 GCF_042754445.1 Embleya sp. NPDC059213 | reverse complement strand
GGCCCGGCGGTGACCGTGGACACGGCCTGCTCCTCGTCGCTGGTGGCCCTGCACCTGGCCGGCCAGGCGCTGCGCAGCGGCGAATGCTCGATGGCGCTGGTCGGTGGTGTGACGGTGATGTCGACGCCCGAGGTGTTCGTCGAATTCAGCCGCCAGCGTGGGCTGTCGCCGGACGGTCGGTGCAAGGCGTTCTCGTCCGCGGCCGACGGGACCGGCTGGTCCGAGGGTGTCGGTGTGCTGCTGGTGGAACGGCTCTCCGACGCCCGGCGCAACGGCCACCGGGTGCTGGCTACGGTGCGGGGCACGGCGGTCAACCAGGACGGCGCGAGCAACGGTCTGACCGCGCCCAACGGTCCGTCGCAGCAGCGGGTCATCGGCCAGGCGCTCGCCAATGCGGGCCTGAGCAGCCGGGACGTGGACGCGGTGGAGGCGCACGGTACCGGTACGACCTTGGGCGACCCGATCGAGGCCCAGGCGCTGATCGCGACCTACGGCCGGGACCGCTTCGATGAACAGCCGTTGTATCTGGGGTCGTTGAAGTCGAATATCGGTCATGCGCAGGCCGCGGCGGGTGTCGCGGGTGTGATCAAGATGGTCATGGCGATGCGTGCGGGTGTACTGCCGCGGACGCTGCATGTGGACGAGCCGTCGCCGCACGTGGATTGGGCGGCGGGTGCGGTCGAGTTGTTGACCGAGGCCCGCGAGTGGCCGCAGACGGGTCGTCCGCGCCGGGCCGGCGTGTCGTCCTTCGGCGCCAGCGGCACCAACGCACACGTCGTACTGGAGCACGCGCCCACAGCGGCGCCGGTGTCCGAACCCGACGTGACGAACACCCCCGCCATTGCCCGGCAGTTCGTGGTGTCTGCCCGCTCGGACGGCGCGTTGCGGGCACAGGCGCGGCGATTGGCCGACTTCGTGGCCGAGCATCCCGAGATCGAGCCGGCCGCGCTGGCATCCGCGCTGGCCGTGTCCCGGTCGGCGCTGGAGCATCGCGGCGTCGTATCGGCCGGGGACCGCGCCGAGTTGATGTCCGGTCTCGTGGCGCTGAGCACCGGCGAGGCCGTACCGGGTGTCGTCTCGGGGACCGCGTTGCCGGTCGGTCGGCCGGTGTTGGTGTTCCCTGGTCAGGGTTCGCAGTGGTTGGGGATGGCTGCGGGGTTGTTGGGTTCGTCGCCGGTGTTCGCGGGGCGGGTTGCGGAGTGTGAGGCGGCTCTTGCGCCGTTTGTGGACTGGTCGTTGGTGTCGGTGTTGCGGTCGGGGTCGGAGGAGTGGCTCGACCGGGTGGATGTGGTGCAGCCGGTGTTGTGGGCGGTGATGGTGTCCCTGGCGGAGTTGTGGGCTTCGTTCGGGGTCGAGCCGGGTGCGGTGGTGGGGCATTCGCAGGGTGAGATCGCTGCGGCGTGTGTGGCCGGGGCGTTGTCGTTGCAGGATGCGGCGAAGGTTGTGGCGTTGCGGAGCCGGGCGATTCTGGCGCTGGCCGGTTCGGGTGGGATGGCGTCGGTCGGTGTGCCGGTGGATCGGGTGCGGGAGCTGATCGCGGGGTTCGAGGGTCGGGTGTCGGTGGCGGCGGTGAACGGTCCGGCGTCGGTGACGGTGGCGGGTGAGCCCGCCGCGCTGGACGAGTTGCTTGCCGACTGTGACGCGCGGGATGTGTGGGCGCGTCGGGTGCCGGTGGATTATGCGTCGCATTCGGTGCAGGTGGAGTCGATTCGGGAGCGGTTGCTTGCGGAACTGGGCGACCTCGAACCGATGGCGCCGGCGGTCCCGTTCTACTCGGCGGTGACGGCGGAGCGGGTGGAGGGCGCCGCCCTGGACGCGGAGTACTGGTACAGCAACCTGCGCGAGACCGTGCGGTTCGAGGAGACGGTGCGGCTGCTGCTCGCGCAGGGCTTCGACGCCTTCATCGAGACCAGCGCACACCCCGTCCTGACCACCGCGCTCACGGACACGATCGAGTCCGCCGACACGCAGGCCGTGGTCCTGGGCACCCTGCGCCGGGGCGAGGGTGGACCGGAGCGCTTCGCCACCGCCTTGGCGGAGGCGTACGTCGGCGGTCTCGCCGTGGACTGGTCCCTGCGGTCGGGCGATCATCACGATCACGATCACGACCGCGAATCGGCGCTCGTGGATCTGCCGACCTATGCCTTCCAGCACGAGCGCTATTGGCTGGAACGTACGGCGTCCGCCGGTGACGCGCGCGGGTTCGGCTTGACCGGGGCGGACCACCCGCTGCTCGGCGCGGCGATGCAACTCGGCGGCGGCCAGGGCGCGGTACTCACCGGTCGAATCTCGCTCCGGTCGCACCCCTGGTTGCGCGATCACGCGGTGGCCGGGACGGTACTGCTGCCCGGAACCGCGTTCGTGGAGCTGGTGGTTCGGGCCGGCGACGAGGTCGGCTGCGGTCGCATCGCCGAACTCGCGCTGGAAGCACCGCTGGTGATTCCCGAGCGTGGGGCCGTGCAGATCCAGGTGTTCGTCGATGCCCCCGACGACGACGGACAGTGCGGTGTGTCCGTGTACGGGCGCACCCAGAGCGGCGGAGACGGCGGGGCCCGGGACGACGTGTGGGTCCGCCATGCCTCCGGTGTGCTGGCGCCGTCCGTTGTCGAAGCCGTGCCGGAACTCGGGAGCTGGCCGCCCGCGGGCGCGCGACCCGTGGCCCTGGACGGCTTCTACACCGAACTGGCCGCCACGGGATACGGCTACGGCCCGGCGTTCCAGGGCCTGCGTGCCGCCTGGCGGGTGGGCAAGGATGTGTACGCCGAGGTGGCGCTGCCCACCGAACAGGTGCGGGACGCCGAGCGATTCGGCTTGCACCCGGCTCTGCTGGACGCCGCGCTGCACGCCGCCGGCCACAGCGGGCTGGCCCCGGCGGAGCCCGGCACGGTCCGCTTGCCCTTCGTGTGGACGGACGCCGCCCTGTACGCGACCGGTGCCACCGCGCTGCGGGTGCGGTTGTCCGTCACCGGCACGGACACGCTCGCGGTGCTCGCGGCCGACTCCGCCGGACGGCCGGTGTTCGCCGCGCGGGGCCTGACCGTGCGCGCGATGGCGCCGGACCGGCTCGACCTCGGGCGCGACCCCGCCCACGACTCGCTCTTCCTGCTCGATTGGATCCCGGTCGAACCGGCGGAGACCACGACGGGTACGTGGGCCGTCCTCGGGACGGCCGCGTCGGGCCTGGCCGCAGGGCTGCGGGCGCGGAACCTCGACGCCGAGGCATACGCCGAACTGGCCGCGGTCGGTGAGCGCGAAGGCGCCGTTCCGGACGTGGTCGCACTGACCTGCCTCCCTCCGACCGACATCGTGGCCGACGCTCCCGCGACGGCGGACCTGGTCGTGGCGACACTCACGGGTGTCCTCGACCTGGTCCGGACGTGGCTCGCCGACGGGCGCTTCGCCGTCTCCCGGCTGGTGGTCGTGACGCGCGGTGCCGTCCGAACGGCCGACGGGTCCGATGGCGCGGATCTCGCCCACGCGCCCCTCTGGGGACTGCTGCGCAGTGCGCAGAGCGAACACCCGGACCGCTTCGTGCTCGTCGATCTCGATCCCGACGACCCGTCCTTCGCGGCGCTCCCAGGCGCCCTGTCCTGCGGGGAACCGCAGGTCGCGGTGCGCGACGGCGCCCTGTTGGCGCCACGGCTGGCCCGGGTCGAGTCGGGCGCGGGCCTGGTGCCCCCGCCCACCGGAGCCTGGCGCCTGGAGACGGCTCGGGCGGGTGCCCTGTCGGACCTGGCCCTGCTGCCCGCACCGGCGGCGGAACGGCCGTTGGGACCGGTCGACGTGCGCATCGCCGTGCACGCGGCCGGGGTCAACTTCCGTGACGTGCTGATCGGTCACGGCATGGTGCCCAATCAGAGCGGCATGGGCAGCGAAGGCGCCGGTGTGGTCACCGAGGTCGGACCGGAGGTGTCCGGACTCGCGGTCGGCGACCGGGTGTTCGGGATGTTCCGGGATGCCTTCGGCCCGATCGCCGTGGCCGACGGCCGGATGGCGGCGCCGATGCCGGTCGGTTGGTCGTTCGAGCAGGCGGCGTCGGTGCCGGTGGTGTTCCTGACGGCGTATTACGGGCTGGCGGAGTTGGGTGGTCTGCGGCCGGGTGAGTCGGTGCTGGTGCATGCGGGTGCCGGCGGTGTGGGGATGGCGGCGGTGCAGATCGCGCGTCATCTGGGTGCGGAGGTGTTCGCGACGGCGAGTGTCGGCAAGTGGGGCACGTTGCGGTCGTTGGGTCTGGACGATGCGCATATCGCGGATTCGCGTTCGCTCGATTTCGAGGAGCGGTTCCGTGCGGCCACGGCGGGTCGTGGTGTGGATGTGGTGTTGAACTCGCTTGCAGGCGAGTTCGTGGACGCGTCGTTGCGGTTGTTGGCCGATGGCGGTCGGTTGTTGGAGATGGGCAAGACCGACATCCGGGATGCGGAGGCGGTGCAGGCGGCCCATCCGGGTGTCTCGTATCAGGCGTACGACCTGTTGGAGGCGGGTCCGGAGCGCATCGGGGCGTTGCTCGGCGACCTGTTGGGCCTGTTCGAATCGGGTGCGCTCGCGCCGATCGTGGTGCGGTCGTTCGATGTGCGGCGGGCGCCGGAGGCGTTCCGGTTCATGGCGCAGGCCAGGCACGTGGGCAAGTTGGTGTTGCGGATGCCGAAGCCGCTCGACCGGGACGGTACGGTCCTGATCACGGGCGGGACCGGCACGCTCGGCGCTTTGGTGGCCCGCCATCTGGTCGCCGAACACGGCGTACGCAGCCTGGTGTTGATCAGTCGCAGCGGCACGGGAGCCGCCGGCGCGGCCGAGTTGTCGGCCGAACTCACCGCCCTCGGGGCGCGGATCGCGGTCGAGGCGTGTGATGCGGCGGATCGCGAGGCTCTGGCCGGTGTGTTGGCGCGGATTCCCGCGGGTGCACCGCTGACCGGTGTCGTGCATGCGACCGGGGTCCTGGACGACGGCCTGATCGAGTCGATGACCCCCGAGCAACTGGAACGTGTACTGCGGTCCAAGGTCGACGGTGCGATCAACCTGCACGAACTGACCGCCGACCACGACCTCTCCGCCTTCGTACTCTTCTCCTCCCTGGCCGGCGTGCTCGGCAATGTCGGCCAGTCGGGCTACGCGGCGGCCAACACCTTCCTGGACGCCCTCGCACGCCGGCGGCACGCCGACGGCCTCCCCGCGACTTCCGTGTCGTGGGGTCTGTGGGCCGACGCGAGCGGCATGACCGGGCACCTCGGCCGGCAGGACCTGGCCCGGATGCGCCGCTCCGGCATCGCGGCGATGACCGCCGAGCAGGGCCTCGGCCTGCTCGACGCGGCCCTGAACATCGACGAACCACACATCGTCGCCGCCCGGTTGGAGCACACCGCGCTTCGCACCCAGGCCGCGGCCGGTTCGCTGCCGAGGCTCCTCCGGGGTCTGGTCCGCACCCGCGAGGTGCGCCGTGCTGTCGAGACCACCGCCGTCGGGCAGCACAACCCGCTGGCCCGCGAGCTGGCGAACGTCACGACGGCCGAGCAGACCCGCATCCTGGTCGACCTGGTACGCGCGAACGTCGCCGCGGTCCTGGGCCACGGCTCCACCGAAGCGGCGGACGCCGAACGCGCGTTCAAGGATCTCGGCTTCGACTCGCTCACCTCCGTCGAGTTGCGCAACCGCCTCAACACGGCCACCGGCCTGCGGTTGCCCACCACGCTGGTGTTCGACCACCCGACCCCGCTCGCGCTCGCCGGATTCCTCCGTGCCGAACTGCTCGGTACCGCCGGGGCCGAGGTCGCCGCGATCCCGGTCGACCGACCCGCGGTGGACAACGAGGCCATCGCGATCGTCGGCATGGCCTGCCGGTTCCCGGGCGGTGTCGGCTCGCCGGAGGACCTGTGGCGGCTGGTGGCCGAGGGCCGCGACGCGATCGGCGACTTCCCCACCGACCGCGGCTGGGACCTGGACGGCCTGTACGACCCCGACCCCGGCCGACACGGCAAGAGCTATGTGCGCTCGGGCGGATTCCTGGACGACGTCGCCGACTTCGACGCCGAGTTCTTCGGGATCTCGCCGCGCGAGGCACTGGCGATGGATCCGCAGCAAAGGCTCCTGATGGAGTCCTCGTGGGAGGCGATCGAGCGGGCCGGCATCGACCCGGCCACGCTGCGCGGCAGCCGCACCGGCGTGTTCTTCGGCATGCTCGCCAAGGACTACGCCGCGCGCCTGGACCGTACTCCCGAAGACGTCGAGGGCTACCTCGGCACCGGCAACGCCAGCAGCGTCGGCTCCGGCCGGGTCGCCTACACCTTCGGCCTGGAAGGGCCGGCGGTGAGCGTCGACACCGCGTGCTCGTCCTCGCTGGTGAGTCTGCATCTGGCGGTGCAGGCGCTGCGTGGCGACGAGTGCTCGATGGCACTGGTCGGTGGTGTCAGCGTGATGCCGACGCCCGGCCTGTTCGTCGAGTTCAGTCGCCAACGCGGCCTCGCGACGGACGGCCGCAGCAAGGCGTTCTCCGCGACGGCGGACGGCACGAGTTGGTCCGAGGGCGTCGGCGTGCTGCTGGTGGAACGGCTCTCGGACGCGGAGCGCAATGGTCACCGGGTGCTGGCCGTGGTGCGCGGCAGCGCGATCAACCAGGACGGTGCGAGCAACGGCCTGGCCGCGCCCAGCGGTCCGTCGCAGCAGCGGGTGATCCGGCAGGCGTTGGCGAACGGTCGGTTGAGTGCGCAGGACGTGGATGCCGTCGAGGCGCACGGGACCGGAACGACGCTCGGCGACCCGATCGAGGCCCAGGCGATCATCGCCACCTACGGACAGGGCCGCGACCCCGAACTGCCGCTGTGGCTCGGCTCGCTCAAGTCGAACCTCGGCCACGGGCAGGCGGTTTCCGGCGTCGCCGGGGTGATCAAGACGGTCATGGCCCTGCGCGCGGGCCTGCTGCCCAAGACGCTGCATGTGACCGAACCGACCCCGCATGTGGACTGGACGGCGGGCGACGTGCGCTTGCTGACCGAGGCGCGGGAGTGGCCGGACACGGGTCGGCCGCGGCGAGCGGGTGTCTCTTCG